>NZ_CALKQY010000029.1:0-41386 GCF_937990675.1 Hoylesella shahii
ACAGGCAATCTGCTCGACAATAAAACAAAATCTGTTTAAGCTCTAATGACCGATTTGAGTTTAAACACTTTTTAATCTCAACACAACTATTACAACTACATTTGTGAAAGAGGAGCGAAATAACGCTGTTAGCAATCTTAAATATTGCAAACAACACCAAAAATGTAAAATAAAAAAGTATCTTTGTGGCATCAATCAACAAGATAAAGGCACTGCTCTCTACTCGCTCTAAGAGCGAAAGACAAGTGAATGCCTTACAAACCTTGACAATTATAGCCCTAAGCACTTGCCAACGGGTAGCTAACACTTGTAAACAAACTGCAACACGGCAAACAGTAGGCCCACCAATTGCAGACAATACAAGGTGCACGCCACAGCCTTTTGCTACAATTATACAGCCATTCAGCACCCGCCACTGGCCATAATTGAAAACAAAAAGGGGCAATGTCAACCTATTAGATTATACAATCGTGAACTTAAAAAACACCCAAAACAATGCGAATAACCGTAATAGCCAAAAATGCAGGCAAGAGAAAAGAATTGGGTAAACGCCAAATAGAGTTGGTTAAAACACCCCAAACCCTACAACAACTGCTTGAAGAACTTACGCTCGTGGGCTTGGCCGACGCTCAAGCCGAACGAAACAACCAGCCCTTAACGCAAAGCGACATCGACGCACAGGCCGAAGAAGGACGCGTTAAGTTTGCTGAAAACTACGCCACCAACAACGATACACCCGAGAAGTCGCTTGAACGCATGCGCCAAGCATTTGTCGATGGACTCTTTAGAGTGTTTGCCGATGGCGAAGAACTCACACAATGGGAGGGTCCTATTAGCTTAAAGGAAGACAGCGAACTGGTTTTCATTCGCTTCACCATGCTCACTGGCCTCTGTTGGAGATGCATTTTCTAACCCCTTTACTCACCGCCAAGGCACTCTGCCATGGATTTTCTCCAGCTTGACAACAACGCCTGGCATTTTCATAAGCAACTAAACCACACCTCATTTATAATATGCAAACCTATAAAGAATTGGTGGCTCAAGCCCACGAATACCTTAACGCCCTGGATAAGGGCAAGCTTAACAAATACGAAAAACTATTTGTTAAGAACATGCTAGAAGACAAAAACGACCTGAGAGAGTACTCTTTTAGTGGCGAAATCATTTCGCAAATGCCACTAATTAACGCCACGGCACTGGTTAATGCCGGCGGAGCTCTGCCCAATTTGTTGCCTGCAGAGCTTTCTGAGATGCTTGCTAACTATCTGCAAGAGCTGCATCAGTACTCACCAACTAGAGGTATTTACCGCATCAGTCTGCGCAACCGCGACGAAGACCTCAAAACAAACATGCACCAAGTGAAGGAAGCTTATTTCGCTTTCTTTGTGTTCGCCTTGATGGGCGCTGATATCGACAAGCTCGTTCGTGGACAATACCAAGTGAAAGACTGGGATTGGGGCGCGCCAGTATTCTCGCATGTAATCACTGCTTATATGCTTGCCAACGACCAACGCGCGCTGCAAGCTGCCAAAGAGGTGCTTACCAGCGAAAACAATGTGGGCATTATGACCCATGCTTTGATACGAAGCATCGAACGAACCAATAACGAAGAGCTGCACACACTGCTACTACAGGTGCTTAAAGCCGCTCAACTGCAAGAGGGACTAAGGCAGAGCATCGTGGAAACAGGTGACGAATGCAACCTCAACTTCTTTGAACAGCTGCTTCAAATCATTGACGAACAAAATTTGTTGCGCTTTGCTTCGGTGAGACGTTCCGTGCAAGCCTGGGCTGGACTGGCCTACGAAAACATCGAAGACAAAGACATCAAAACCATATTTCATGCCATCCGCACCTTCTTCCGCAACCCTGAGATGCGCGAAGAGGCCTATCGTGGCGACAATCCCCTACTGGTTTACGTGGCACTTTATTGCGCCGGACTGGACGATTACGCACAAAGCGAACAGGCTGCTTTAAGCCTTATAGACAGTCAATGCCCACAACAAGTGCGCGTGGCTGCTATATATTACCTTAACCGCAGCAGCATTTTTGAGGGCGAAAAACATCTCGATGTGCTGTGTAAACATCTCGACGACAAGTATGTGCTGGCCTTTACCACCAACGAACTCAATAACAGAGATAACTTTGATGCGGTGGATAGTGGCAAACTTGGCCTGTACAAAGGCGAAGAACGCAAACAAGCCGAGCTGCTTTTCGAAACCATTTTCGACTGGCATAAAACGCTTAAGGCCAACGAAAGTCTAACGTATGGCGGATTTGAATGGTTTGCTATGTCGGTTAGCAATGGCACTACAACAGATGTTTTGTGGTATCTGGCCTCGCGATTGGGCGACCAAACCTACATCGACCGCTTTTTAACGATGAAACAATCGGCCGTTTATGCGCACTTCATGAACGTTTATAAGTGGCGCGCCGATAAGAATGGACTCACGCCACTCGACCACTTTTTAAAAGATTTCTTCCCTAAGGCTAGCGAAGAAAGCAAAACAAAATTCGTTGTGAGCCACATTGTGAGCCTAGACCCCGACAAGTTTGAACGCTTTGAAAAGGTTGCTAAGAACTTGCATTACACCGAAGAGCAAGTAAAAACCATTGAGGGCAAACTCAAATCGAAGGTATCGTCTACCCGCCAACGCATCATTTCTATCTTGCTTTGGCTGCCCGACGAGCAACTCATTGAATGTTATAAACGCATTCAAAAACTTAAATCGCCCGACATTCAAGGCTCTCTAAGCGAACTGCGCGAAGCTTCGCCCACACTCACCAAGGCCTTTGAGGCACCCATTAGCCAAGAAGCGGGGCAGAGCATGAAGGTATATCCTGGCGAAGAAGGGGGATTTGGACTTTACAAACCTTCTGTTATCGAGATGCCCGAAATACAAAATCCCTTTAACGAAGACTCTAACAACGCACTAAAAGGCCTACTCTCTAAACTAATGGGAAAGAGTGGCGCGCCCGACTTAAGCAGTCTTTTCGCCTACAACTACGACTCGTTGATTGCCCTTTATCAAAAGTTTGAAGCCCTCATCAATGCCAATGCCGAGAAACAATACAAGAGTAAGTGGAACGATGAATATACCCTGGGCGATGCCTACCTGCGTGAGGTGAACTTTGATTCTGGCCTTAACAGCTTGCCTTTCCCCGAATTGTGGCAACAGTTCTTTAAAGATAACGATGTAAAAGACCAAGACCTCTATGGGCTTCATCTAATGGTTAGAAGTGTTGGCCAAAGCCAAGACGACTGGATTAGCCTAAATCTTGCTAACTATCCGCTCAACTCAAAACTAAGACAGCTGGAGTTGAAATACAGATCGCACTTTAATATGGTGATTGCTGCTCGCTTCCAAGATGTGTATAAAGAGCACCCCGAACTGTTTTTTGATGCATCCTATACCTTGGCTACAATATTTTTCTTCTATTGCAACGAAAAGAAAGTGGTGCGCAAAACCAAATACTCCACTTATATCTACCCCATCCCCACCTGCTTCCCCTTGCAACATGCTTTGCAAACGCTGCAATGTGCATGGCGCACCGATGAAGAGTTCGACGCCTGCTCTACGCTCTTGCTGGCTATCAGCAAAAAATTCTACTTGGACGATAAGGAGAAATCAAGAAGCAATTATCAAATTCCCCCTTTGATGGCCGCACGCATGAACCTCGAAGGAAAGCTTACCGACGACCAATTGATGCAACTCTTGATGGCCGAAAGTGGCGAAATGCTTGACACGGCTTCGTTTGTGGTGTTCTACGATCGCGACTATCGCCGCAAACCTGTTTGGAACTTGCAACCCAAAGACAGCCCCTACTCTGAGAAGGTTTACCGACATCTGCGCGATGTTATTAACCGCATTGCCAACCATCTGCTGGACATTGAACTCACAAGACGCAATGCTCCCACCGCGGCAACACAGCTTTTGTGCGGGCGTTATCGCAATAAAGTGGTGTTATGGGGCACTGCGGCCTTGCAAAAGGCTATGCAGGCGTTGGGTAAAGAACACCTGGTGCGCGACTATTATGCTAAAGAGAAACGCGCCGTGCTCACAGCATGCATTGTGAACTGCTACCCCTTGGAGACCGATAAACCCGAAATGCTGAAGGGTATTGAGCCTAGCCGACTGGTGGAACTGGCCTTCTTTGCCCCACAATGGATGGAACTGGTGCGCGAACACCTTAAATGGAAAGGCTTTAACGAGGCTTATTATTACTTTGTGGCACACACTAAAGAGAGCGACAGCGAAGCCAAACGTGCACAAATTGCACTCTACACCGACCTCGCTCCTGAAGAGCTGGCCGACGGCGCGTTTGATGCACGCCTGTTTAACGAGGCATTTAAGCTGGTGGGCAAACAGAAATTCGCCCTCTTCTACGATGCTGCTAAGTACATGGGAAGCAGCAACTACCACAGTAGGGCTCGCCGTTTTGCCGATGTTACACAAGGTTTGATTAAGGAAACCGAACTGTATGAGCAAATAGACAAAACCAGAAACAAAGACGCTTTGTGCGCACTGGGACTGGTGCCTCTGCCTAAATCAAAGGTAGACACAGCCTTATTGAAACGCTACAAACGCATTCAGGCTTTCTTAAAAGAAAGTAAACAGTTTGGCGCGCAACGCCAAACATCAGAGAAACGCACAGCCGAAATAGCACTCATCAACCTTGCTCGCTCGGCTGGATACGATGATGTGATACAGCTGGTGTGGCGAATGGAAGGCCATTTGGTGGCCGACAACAAGGCTGTGTTAGACGGATTGGAGGCCGATGGCTATCTCATTCGCATCGAAATTGCTGCTGATGGCACTAACAAACTCATTATTGAGAAAGACAATAAACCACTAAAATCGGTGCCCGCGAAGCTCAAGAAAAACGCTGTTTACTTGCAAGTGAACCAAACACACAAAGACTGGACACTGCAATATCGCCGTGCTCGTGAGATTTTTGAAGACATGATGCGACAACAAACCACCATCATGCCTGCCGATGCTGCCGTGATTGAGCAAAATCCCATCGTCTCTCCGCTCTTTGCTAAGCTGCTGGTGCAACAAAACAACAATATAGGACGCTATGCCAATGGTAAGCTTCTCACCTTGGATGGCCTGCTAGACATCGACCCCAAAACGCCGCTTACCATCGTTCACCCTTACCATCTGCACGCATCGGGCAAGTGGGCGGCTTGGCAAAGCCATGTGTTCGAAACACAATTGGTGCAACCTTTCAAACAAGTGTTCCGCGAATTGTACGTGCCCACACAAGACGAAGCCGACAAAGACGAAAGCCGCCGTTACAGTGGTTACCAAATACAGGTGCGACAAACGCTGGCTACACTGCGCTCGCGCGGCTGGGTGGCCGACTACGAATCGGGACTGCGTAAGGTGTTCCACAAGCAAGGGGTGGTGGTAACGCTCTATGCAAGGGCCGATTGGTTTAGTCCGTCGGATGCCGAAGCACCCGCTATCGAGTATGTTAGCTTTAATCGCACTCGCGGAACAGAGCCTTTATACATCAGCGATATCGACCCCGTGCTGTATAGTGAGGTGATGCGCGATGTGGATTTAACGGTAAGTATTGCATTCGTGGGTGGCGTCGACCCCGAAACAGGCCAGTCAACACGCGAACTACGCGCAGCTATTGTGCGATGCACTGCCGAGATGCTCAAACTCAACAACGTGCGCGTGGATGGCAATTTCGCCTTCATCAAAGGCACATTGGCCGAATACACCGTACATCTAGGTTCGGCTATTGTGCGACAAAAGGGTGGAAACGAAATTCCTATCATACCTGTTCACAGCTCGCAACGTGGTAAACTCTATCTGCCTTTTGTTGACGAAGACCCCAAAACGGTGGAAATCGTGTCGAAAGTGGTGTTGCTAGCCGAAGACAACAAACTGAAAGACCCAACCATCTTGCAATGGATTGAAAGACAATAAGGCCTTAGCCCTGGGGCCGTACTGTGGTTTTGGTTCACCACGCGGCCCGCAGGCTGTGCTTTGTGATACGCAATAATACTAAGGGGCTGAGCCAAATGCTGCTGCATACTGGCTTAGCCCTGAAGTTTTTTACGTTGGTGGGCCATTTTTTTTAGCCCTAACAGGGCACAAGAACTACGCAAGCGCGTTCTTACATTAAAAAATCATTTATAAATCGATTAAAACATGAAGCACTTTATCCTTGTTTTCGTACTGCTACTTATGCTCAACCCTTATGCTGATGCTGGCAGAACGGCTAAGTTGTGGCGCATAATTGCGAACGTTACGGCAGAAAAAGATGGAGACACCCGCTACGAAGTGGTAGAATCGATGGCTTATTCGTGGAATAAAAAGATAAGCCACGCAACGGGTTCTAACCAACTATCCCATTATAAAAGCATTCACCAATACGACATTATCCCTTTTTTCGAGGCGATTATCTTCAAGCACAAAAAGGCATTGCCCATCAAACCAAGCCACATAAGCTATCGCTGCCAGCATGCACTTATCAAAAGGCTGACCCACAATTCCACCTTCACAATACAACTGCTTACATTTGGCAGGGGGCAAGACAAATGGCTAAACTACCTAAAAAAGCAGATTGGCAACAAGCCCGTGCAGGTGAATATAGTATCCGAAGCGCCCGTTTCGTGCTTCTCTTATTGGCATGCAAACACGCTCGTTGTTGTGTGTTACAACCTGTTTGACAAACAAGAAGAGATAAAACCATTGGTAGATGCCTATATTGAGCAGGTTGCTAAATAGTGATTAACTACGCCACAATCTGCCAGAGGGAAATTTTAACACGAAAGTGTTTAGCTGCTTAGCACAAAAGTACTAAGCTGTTTAGCACGATAGTGTTAAGCTGTATAGCACGCAAACACACTGCCCACTGTGCCATTACACGTTTGCCGTGCACCCTCACAGGGTAAGCACAATCACATTTATTGCTGCAAGCTCACTTTGCCTTTAACCCTAATCAGCATTTCACAGCCTAATCGCCTAGAACGAATGTGCCAAGCGGGGGCATTAGGGTTAAACCCAAAAGTTAGGTAACAGCGTTTGTGCAATCTATCTTCCTTGCATGGTATGTTAAATGCGGTATTATTATTTTACAAAACACACCCTCCAAGCCAACCCCTTCTAGCGAAAAACAAGGCGTAAAAACATGCTTTTTGCCCCTTTTCTGTTGTCACGCATCTTATTTTTACGTCGATTTTGAGCAAAAAAAGTGCATTTTGCACCATTTTGCCTTTCTATTTGCTCGCCAACTCACGAAAATTCATCGTCCCAAAAACAGCTTTTCGTAGGTAAAAAGGCCCTATTTTGGGGTGTTTTGGCCTTCGAAAAGTGAAAATTTCGCACCCTTTAGTCTACTTCAATCCGCTCTTTCGTCTACGTTTTGCACCATTTTACCTTGCGTTTTGCTGCATTTTACCTTGCGTTTAGCACGAGTTAGCACTGCGTTTACTAGGAGATAGCACTGCGTTTTGCTGCATATTGCAGTGCATTTTGCTGCAAATAGCCCAAAAACTAACGGAAAACACGGTTTATTTCAACGAAAGTTCGTTTTTTCGACAATCAAAAACAAAGCTTATTTTCACCCCTCGAAACCTTCGCGAGAATCGATTATTTGCTAGCGAGCGCATACTTGGTTGCAAATTTCGCACTCATAATGTTAAATTTTGTGCGTTTTATTTTACATCGCACAAAGAGAAGCGACAATAAACCTAAGCCTAAGCAAGAAGAAAAAGAAATAAACACGCCCCAAAGACCAAGGCTAACAACACCATTAGCCACAGCGAACCAAACGCCACCGCGTGGTGCGCATCTTAAACATAAGTGATTAGTGGCAAGAAAAAGCAGTTGAGCATTAACCAACACCACCTCTTAGCAAAAAAAAACGCCACACCAAGGGGCATAAAGTCCAGGTGTGGCGATGAGAAAATCGTTAATTAACGGCGAACACGCGTATTGGTATAACTGGTGAATTGCTGTACACCCGTTGCGCCAGTTACGCCCGTTAGTGTGAGGTTGCTACCTTTTACAGAACAAGAATAAACCTTTGTTGTGTTAGTTCCCTTCACTTTGCAAGTCAAGGTGTTGTTGGTAAAGGTATAAGTTCCTACTTCGGTGTTTACGTTTGTGTTAATGTCGTTGGTTATGAAGTACTGATGGTACTCGTCGAACACAATGTAATAGGTTGGAGTGGTGTTTGAAATCCACGAGCCAACGATAGGGCTCTTTTCAATATCTTCTCCGTTTTCGCTAACACAAGATGCAAATGTTAAGCCGCCCACGAGCAACACGAGCATTGCAACAACATGTAATGCGCGATTTTTTAAAATGGTACTTTTCATGTACTTATTTTCCTTTCTAATATTTATGAATTAATACGCCACAAAGTTACGACAATTGCCGTTAATGCGAAAGTGAATAACCACTTTTTTTATTTTTTTTAGTTCGGTTCTAAAAGCAATCTTCTTGTCCAGGATTTGCTTTTCTCAAGTTCTTAAAGAAACATCGCTAGCGCAAACACAGCTACACGCTGATTACATAATGAAGATTAACGCGTAAGTGCTTCACACATAGAATAAAAAGCTGTGCTGCAAAACAAAAAAAAGCGACAGGCATCGCTATTTTCCATACACAAACGCATGGTGAAAGCGCGATGCAAGTCGCAAAAAAGGAAGATAGACCGCCCCGTTTAGATTGCACGAGCACGCTTCATGGCAAAGAAGCTAACCCCAAAGCAAAACAAGCGGTTTGTTAAAGTTTAGCCATCAACTGCTCCATACCCTGCGATGCGCCCATGCGCAAGTGCTGAACTCGAGGATATTGCTGCGTCTCTACCGTCTCGGGGTCGATGAGATAAATAGGCGTGGAAGGCGGCGCGTAGGCCAAAAGTCCAGCAGCGGGGTAAACATTGAGCGAAGTACCGATAACCACAAGCACGTCGGCCTGCTTCACCGTGCGTGCAGCGCGTTCGATAAGTGGCACAGCTTCGCCAAAGAACACGATGTAAGGCCTGAGCAACGAGCCATCTTCGGCCCTTTCGTTGGGTGCAACGAGAGGGTTATCAGGCGTTAGCTGGCGAATATATCGCGGATTATTAGGGTCGGCCGACGAGCACACTTTAAGCAGTTCGCCATGTAAATGTATCACAAACGACGAGCCAGCGCGTTCGTGTAAGTCATCAACATTTTGTGTAATAACCGACACTTGACATTGTTTTTCCAGTTCGGCGATAAGCAGATGGCCTTTATTAGGCTGTGCGCCGAAGAGTTGTTGTCGCCTTTCGTTGTAGAATTGGTTCACCAGATTGGGGTCGGCAAGCCAGCCATCATGCGATGCCACCTGCATCACAGGATAGTTTTCCCATAGTCCGTCGTTACCTCTAAACGTCTTGATGCCACTTTCGGCCGACATTCCCGCACCAGTTAGAAAGACGATGTGTTTGTTTTTTGAGTTCATGTTGTTTTGGTTTAAATGGTTATGTGCCCCTTTTCTTTGCATCGCCGGCGCTCGTTTCGTTGTAGCGCGGTATGAAACTGCTTGCAGCAAAACCATCATTTCGTGGCGTATGTACTATCAGAGCCAGTCTGAAAACAAGCGGGCAGGCTGCTTGTCACCCCAAATTTAGTGATTTTTTTTCAAATAAACGTATCTGATAAGATAAATAATTGTAACTTTGTACCATTGTACTAAAAATAAAGAGATTAAAGACAATATTGTTATGGATAAACTTAGTTATGCTTTGGGATTAAGCATAGGTCGCCAACTGTCGCAAATGGGCGTTGCCGAATTAAATGCAGGCGATTTCGCACAGGCAGTTAAAGACATGATTGACGGCAAAGAGTCGCAAATTCCCACCAACGAAGCACAGCAACTATTGGGAGAATACTTCCGCCAGCAAGAAGAAAAACAGCGCGCAGAGGCAGCCGAGAAGTACAAGGGAGCAAAAAGCGAGGGCGAAAAATATCTTGCTGAAAATGCCAAAAAAGACGGTGTGATTACGCTTCCCAGTGGTTTGCAATACCTGGTGCTTAAAGAAGGCAACGGCAAAAGCCCCAAGGCTACAGACAATGTGGTATGCCATTACGAGGGAATGCTCGTAGATGGTACCATGTTCGATAGCTCTATCCAGCGCGGTGAGCCTGCAACATTCCCACTAAACGGCGTTATTGCTGGTTGGACCGAAGGTTTGCAGCTGATGAAAGAGGGTGCTAAATATCGCTTCTTCATCCCCTATCAATTGGGTTATGGCGAGCGTGGTGCTGGTGCTTCTATCCCTCCTTTCGCCTCATTGATATTTGATGTGGAGCTAATTGAGGTGAAATAAACACCCCAAAAGATAGAAAAGCCTAGCCCACAGCTTTACATCATGGGCAACAAGGGCGCTTTCTCCACAAGAAAACTGTTAACGCTAGAGGGCTTACGCCCAAAACATAGGCACATTCCCATGAGCCTACAAGATAAGCAGAAACTTTAAAAAACAACAAAATAATTAAATGAAGAAATTAACAATCCTAGCAGCAGTGGCAATTGCCGCAGCTACTTTCACGGCTTGTGGCAACTCTACGCCTAAAGCCGACCTAAAGAACGACATCGACACCCTGAGTTACGCCCTTGGCCTCAGCCAAACACAAGGTCTGAGAGACTATCTTAGCCGCGGTTTGAACGTAGACACAGCCTACATCGACGAGTTTGTTAAGGGTCTTAACGATGGTGCTAACGCTGGCGACGACAAAAAGAAGGCCGCTTACTATGCAGGCGTTCAAATTGGTCAGCAAATCTCTAACCAAATGGTTAAGGGTATCAATCACGAACTCTTTGGAGAAGATTCTACTAAGACCATCTCTATGAAGAATTTCTTGGCTGGTTTTATCACCGGAGCTAAGGGAAAGAAAGGCTTGATGACACAAGAACAGGCCTTGAAGTGCGTTCAAGAAAAGGCTGAAGACATCAAATCTAAGTCGGCCGAAGCCGCATACGGCGCTAATAAGGAAGCTGGAAAGAAGTTCTTGGCCGAAAACGCTAAGAAACCCGGCGTAAAACAACTGCCCAACGGTGTACAATACAAAGTGATTAAAGAAGGAAACGGCGAAATACCTAAAGATACTTCTGTGGTTAAGGTGCAATACGAAGGCAAAACCATCGATGGTAAGGTATTCGACAGCACTTATCAACGCGGCGAGCCCGTTACTATGCGTGCCAACCAAGTAATTAAGGGATGGACCGAAGCACTCACCCACATGCCCGCAGGTAGCGTTTGGGAAGTATATATCCCCGAAGACATGGCCTATGGCTCACGCGATCAAGGCAACATTAAGCCCTTCTCTACACTTATTTTCAAAATCGAATTGGTTTCAGTAGGCGAAAAATAATGAAAAAAACAACCTATTTGGCACTCGCACTTTTAGCGAGTGCCACCTTTAATACCGCCCTCGCAGGCAAAAAGAAAGACGCAGTACAGGTGGCAACTCCTGCCCCTGTAGAGTTAAAAACCACTTCCGACTCGATGAGTTACGCTGCCGGTATGGCTGCAACAAAGGGTCTCATGACTTTTGTTCAGCAACAATATAAGGTGGATACCACCTATATGGCCGACTTCATTCGCGGTTTTCGCAAGGCGCTAGACAACCAAACCGATGCTGCTTTTGCCGCTTATGTAGCTGGTATACAAATAGCACAGATGGCACAACAGCGTATTTTGCCCTCAATGCAACACGAGTTTGAAGGAACGAAAGACTCTATTTCGGCTAAAAACTTCTACATCGGATTTGTAGATGCACTACAAAAAAACTTCACTAAATATACTGAAGACGAAGCTCAACAACTCTTAGAAAAGCGCATTGAGGCCGCTCAAAAGGCTAAAGTTGAAGCTCAAATTAGTACAGGTAGAAACTGGTTGGCCGAGAATGCTAAAAAACCAGGCGTGGTGACACTGCCTAGCGGACTGCAATATAAGGTGATTACCAATGGCGCAGGCGAAAAACCCACAGCAACAGACGAGGTGGTTGTGAAGTACGAAGGTAAACTTATCGATGGTACGATATTCGATAGCAGCTACAGTCGCACACCAGACATTTCGCAATTCCAAGTCAATCGCGTGATTGCTGGTTGGACCGAAGCCATGCAACTGATGACTCCTGGCAGCAAATGGGAACTTTATATCCCTCAAAACTTGGCCTATGGAGCAAACCAAATGGGCTCTATCCCTCCCTACTCTACGCTTATCTTCACCGTAGAACTAATCAAAGTGGTTAAAGCGAAGCCCGAAGCTAACACCGATGCAAGCGAAACAAAGGTGGCTAAACCTGCAAAAAAGGCTACTCGCCCTGCTGCAAAGAAAAGAAAATAACAAGCTATAAACCTGGTCTTTGGCTAAAAAAGCTTGCGTAAACGCTACCCCAATACGCCATTAACCAGCTTAAAGCAACCTAACAATAAGAGGTTAGAAACTAAGTGCATGCACCTGACGCCCACCTGCGGCCATCAATACCGCAAAAAGCGTTGACAAACATTGGGATAACTTGCTATTTAACACGCCCAGAACAACAAAGAGCTATGAGAACAACTAGCTAACAAACATCAACTAGCAAGAAAGTGGCTCGATAAGCATCTGGATTTTTTACGTAAATAGACAATCCCATGTGCATATTTCACTTAGCTTCTAACCTCTTAATTTATCTTTAATGACGTTAACCAATTGTCAAAAGCCCCCATAAACACCTTTTTATCTAACTTTTTGTTGTTCGTTTCATTTAAATTGTTTACATTTGCTGCAGTTTACGAACACATTAAAACAACTAAATCATAAAACACGTTTAACAAAACATGGAGAAAATAGACAGCCTAGACAAGAAAATCTTGAACATCTTGTCGCAAAATGCCCGCATCCCATTTAAAGACGTGGCAGCAGAATGCGGTGTATCGCGTGCTGCAATACACCAACGCGTGCAACACCTAATAGAAAACGGTGTTATCACTGGTAGCGGTTTCGACGTTAATCCCAAGAGTTTGGGCTATTCAACATGCACTTATATAGGGCTTAACCTCGAACGTGGCAGCATGTATAAGAATGTTGTGTCGAGACTTACTAGCATTCCCGAAATCGTTGAGTGTCACTTTACCACAGGTTCGTACACCATGCTCATCAAGCTTTACGCCAAAGACAACGAGCAACTAATGGACTTACTCAACAATAAACTGCAAACCATCCCTGGTGTTGTGTCTACCGAGACACTCATTTCTCTCGAACAAAGTATCAAAAGAGAGATTTTGGTAGACCCCGAAGAGAAATAAGGAAAGAGAGAAAAGGTTAAAAGTCAGGCCTGTGCTGCATCAAAAAGCAGCAAGGCGAAGTAATCACGCCCTAGAACGCGACTTTATCGCTAGCGCTTGTTTGCATAGCAACTTGCAAACAAGGCTTTAAAGCCTTTTGGTTAACCACAAACTCGCCTGCATCGAAACCTTTACTCAAAGTCTTCTGTTACCTTATTTCCCAAACTAACTGCAAAAATTCATGCACAACTTCGATTTTCAAGCGCAATTAAAAAACATATACGCTTCGTTTCCACAAGCTAAGCGCCAACCCGTTATCGGCTTAACGGCCAATTTTAACGACGAAAGCGCCATGCTAGCAGACCGTTATTACCGCCAAGTAATTAACGCTGGGGGCACGCCCGTGCTCATTCCGCCAGTTGATAACGTGGATGTTATTGTGAATACACTAAACAACATCGACGCACTTATCCTCACTGGAGGGGCCGATCTCAACCCGCTTTGGGCTGGAGAGGAGCCTTCGCCACGCTTACATGGCGTTAATCCCGAGCGCGATTTGCCCGAACTGCTCATCACGCAGTTGGCTTATAACCGCCAAATCCCTATCCTTGGCATCTGCCGTGGCATGCAAACAATGGCCATAGCACTGGGTGGAAAGGTGGCGCAAGATATCGAAGAGCATTTTACTTACGAGGTTCGACGCGCCTTGGCAGAACGAGAATTCAAACACTTCTTGCCTAGGTTCGCCGATAATCTGATACAACATTCGCAAGACGCACCACGCAATTTGGCCACGCAAACGGTGTATTTCGAACCCCAATCGCTACTAACAGAGATTTTCCATGCTAGTAGCATGCATGTAAACTCGTTCCATCATCAAGCCGTTTGCAATGCTGGCAGCAAGTTTAAGTTTACTGCAGCCACTGTAGATGGTGTGCCCGAGGCAATGGAAAGCACCGAGTTTAAACCTCTCTTGGGCGTGCAATGGCATCCCGAATGGATGGAAGAACAGGGTCTTCCGCTGTTTCAATGGCTGGTTAAACAAGCCGAAATCTTTGCCGAAGCCAAACGTATGCACGACAAAGTGCTTACACTCGACACGCATTGCGATACACCAATGTTCTTTCCGCTTAACGTTAGATTCGACCAACGCGACCCACGAATACTCGTAGATCTGCATAAAATGACCGAAGGTAGACAGGATGCAACCACCATGGTGGCCTATTTGCCACAACCCAAAGCTGGAGAAGCCTTTCGCAACAAAGTGGCTTTCGACGTGTCGGGCCCACGAAGTTATGCCGATTTGATATTCGATAAGATTGAAAACATCGTGGCACAAAACAGCGAACACGTGGCTTTAGCTCGCTCGCCTCAACAACTTTATGCCAATAAAGCTGCGGGGAAAAAGAGTATTGTGCTGGGAATAGAAAACGGTTTGGCACTCGAAAACGACTTAACCAACGTGGCTCACTTTGCTCATCGGGGCGTTTCGTACATCACTTTATGCCATAACGGCGATAACGACATCTGCGATAGTGCTCGCGGAACAGCTACTCATGGTGGTGTTAGCGAGTTTGGACGTCGCGTTATCGAAGAGATGAACCGCATGGGTATCATGGTTGACCTTAGTCATGGGGCCGAATCCAGCTTCTACGATGCACTAGAAATTAGCCGTCACCCCATCGTTTGCAGTCATAGCAACTGCAAAGCGCTGTGCGATGTGCCCCGAAATCTCTCCGACGAACAGCTGCGTGCGCTTGCTGCTAAGGGCGGAGTGGCGCACATTACACTATATAAGGGCTTTCTACGAACATTAGGCGAAGCCAACATCTACGACGCTATGGAGCACCTTGAGCACGCAATAAAGGTGATGGGTATAGACCACGTGGGGCTTGGAACCGACTTCGACGGCGACGGTGGCGTGCGAGGCATAGCCAATTCGTCGGAAATAATCAACTTCACCATCCAACTTTTGCACCGCCGTTTCTCCGAAACAGACATCAAAAAGATATGGGGCGGCAACTGGTTAAGGGTGATGCAACAATGTAAAGCGCAATAATTCGAAAGTAAGATGTGGGATTGAACGAACGTGTTGATGAGTTAATGCATTGATGAGTTGAAGTATTAATCCGTTGATAAGTTAATAACTTGATAACTTGATGAGTTAATAAGCTAATGAGTTAATCAGTTGATGACTTAATAAATGGATGAGTCAAAGCGTTAATAAGTTGACAAGCCTACGAAGTTATGCATTTAAACAGCGGCCCATTTCCAACAATTAAAAGTCACATCTCCATATATATGTATCGCCATAGGTTGCAAACAAGACTCTCGCAAACACTTTTGAGGTAGTTATCAGCTGTTCTATAAATTCAAAAATCAATGAAAAAAACCACCATAGCAGTTATCATGCTTGCCGTTATAGCCATCATAGCCTATTCGTTGGGCTTGTTTTCACCCTCACAGAGTGCAGCAGAAGAAGCCGAAGCCGCTGAAATGGCAGCTGCAGAGAAGCTAAATCCCACCGGACCAACCTTTAATGCCGACTCGGCTTATGCCTTTATCGCTGCTCAATGCGCCTTCGGACCACGGTCGATGAACACAAAGAGCCACGACGAATGTGGCGAATGGATTGCAAAGAAATTTGAAAGTTATGGCTGCAAGATTACCAACCAGCGTGCCGAGCTGCGCGGTTATGATGGTACAATGCTGCGAAGTCGCAACATTATTGCCAGTTATAAGCCCGAAGCAACAACGCGTGTGCTGCTCTGTGCTCACTGGGACACGCGTCCTTGGGCCGACAACGACCCCGACAGCACCAATTGGCGCAAGCCTATTGATGGCGCAAACGATGGCGCAAGCGGCGTGGGCGTGATGCTAGAGATTGCTCGACTGCTACAACAAAACAAGGATTTGGCCATCGGTGTAGACTTTGTTTGTCTTGATGCCGAAGACTGGGGCACGCCAAAATGGAGCAATCAGGCCGACAGTGAAGACACTTGGGCATTGGGTGCACAATATTTTGCCACCAACCTACCCACTGGTTACGAGGCTCGTTATGGCATTTTACTCGATATGGTGGGCGGTCGTGGCTCTAAGTTTTATCGTGAAGGCATGTCGATGGCCTTTGCTCCCGACATCGTAAAGAAGGTATGGCGCGCTGCTCGAGCAGCTGGTTTCGGCAGTTATTTCCCCAAAACAGATGGCGGAATGATTACAGACGACCATGTGCCTCTTAATCAAAAGGCCAACATCCCAACGATAGACATCATTCCTTATTATCCCGATTGCGTGCAAAGTTCGTTTGGACCAACATGGCACACCATCAACGATAACCTCCAAAACATCGATCCCAACACGCTAAAAGCCGTGGGACAAACGGTTATACAAGTGCTTTTTACTGAGAAATAAGGATTTCTAAACTAAAAACCTAGAATACCTAGGATACTTGGGATGCCTAGAACACCTAGGATATCTAAAAATATAGAAAGCCTAGAAAACCCTAAAACACTAGAATACCTAGGATAACTAGAACCCCACCCACCCGAAATCCCTTCCACGTTCACCTTTTTTCGGCCTCTTTCTTATTTCTTGGGTGATGTTTAGTTATTTCCTCTCTCAGCGATGAAGTGTCTATGTGGGTATAAATCTCGGTAGTAGCAATATCTTCGTGGCCCATCATAGCCTGAATAGCGATGAGGTCGGCGCCCCCTTCAAGCAAAGCCGTAGCAAACGAGTGGCGAAGCGTGTGCGGACTAATAGTCTTGGTGATGCCTGCTTCCACCGCTTGGCGCTTAATCATGATAAGAATCATGGTGCGAGTAAGGTGTGCGCCACGCCTATTAAGAAACACATAATCCTCCTCACCTGGTTTAATGCGCATAGCGTTGCGGTCAACAAACCAAGCCTTTAATTCGTCTAGTGCCCTGCTTGATATAGGCACTAGCCGTTCTTTATCTCCCTTTCCAGTTACGCGAAGAAACTTTTCCTCCACGTAAAGGTTAGAAAGCTTCAGATTAACAAGTTCCGACACACGCAGTCCGCAACTAAACAACACCTCTATAATAGCCCTATTGCGTTGCCCTTCCCATTTAGAAAGGTCAACCGATGCCTCCAAGCGGTCAACCTCGGCCGTGCTAAGCACATCGGGCAAAGCATTGCGAACATGTGGCGACATCAGCAATTCGGTTGGGTCGGAGTCGATAAAACCATCGAGAAGCAGAAATCTAAAAAACGAACGAACACCACTTAATATCCGTGCTTGCGACCGTGGCGTGATGCGTTGGTCGTGAAGCGAAGCCGAAAAGTTATCTAAATGCTCTAGCGTAACAGCCTCAACCTTCAGTCCATGGTAGTTGATATAACCCAATAGCCAGCGCAAATCGTTGCGATATGCCTCAATGGTGTTTGGGCTAAGGTTGCGTTCCAATTTTAGGTAGCGCATATAGCTCTTCACCATATTGTCGACGGTTTTATTTTCTCTTTCCATCGTTTATTCGTAATTTTGTGAACAAAAGTACAAAATAAAGCTGACATGACGATACAAATCATCAATGGGCCCAACCTTAACTTGCTGGGCGTGCGCGAACCAGGCATATATGGCGACACTTCGTTCAACGATTTCTTGCCTCGCCTGCGTGCGCTTTTCCCCGACATGCAGATTGATTACTTTCAAAGCAACCACGAAGGCCAACTCATAGACAAGTTGCAAGAAGTGGGTTTCACCTGCGATGGCATCGTGCTCAACGCTGCAGCTTACACACACACCAGCATTGCATTGGCCGATTGCATCAAGGCGATAAGCGCACCTGTTGTTGAAGTGCATATCTCTAACGTGCACCAACGCGAACCATTCAGGCATCAAAGCCTCATCGCTGCCGCATGTAAGGGCGTGATTTGTGGCTTCGGATTAGATAGTTACCGACTGGCTGTGGCCAGTTTCAAACCCTAAAGCATGGACCAAGATACCTACATCGCCAACCACATCGACCCCGAAGGCGATTATCTTTATCAACTTTATCGAGCCACCAACATCCACACGTTGCACGGACGCATGGCAAGTGGACATCTACAAGGCCGCTTGCTTAAAATGCTTGTGCACATGACACAAGCCAAACGCGTGCTCGAAGTGGGTACCTTTAGCGGATATAGCGCCATTTGTTTGGCGCAAGGATTGCCCGATGATGGGTTGCTCTACACTTTTGAAATTAACGACGAGCAAGAAGACTTTACTCGACCCTGGATTGAAAACAGCGATGTGGCCAGCAAAATACGCTTCATCATAGGCGATGCCATCACCCAAGCACCACAACTGGGCGTAACCTTCGACCTCGTGTTTATTGATGGCGACAAGCGCACTTATGTGGAAACCTACGAAATGGCGCTCACCGTGCTGCGACAAGGGGGCTTTATCATGGCTGATAACACGCTGTGGGATGGTCATGTGTTCGATTCGGCCTACGATAAAGACCAACAAACACTGGGCATACGCCGATTTAACGACCTCGTGGCTACCGACACACGCGTTGAAAAAGTGATTTTGCCTCTGCGCGACGGACTAACCTTGATACGCAAAATTGCTTCCCAGTAAACAATCCTCACGCACAAACATCTGCAATTAAACGTTTAACCACACTCGCCTGCTGCTTTGGCTAAACATTTTTTCCAACAAACACCCACTCCCCACCATGCCCTCCATAACCCTCAACAACCTCTCTGTGGGCTATCTCCGTGGTCGTCGCTCACCCATCAGCGTGCTAACCCACATCAACGCCACCCTACAATCGGGGCGTTTAACCTGTCTTGTGGGTGCCAATGGCATAGGCAAAAGCACGCTGCTGCGCACACTGGTCGCCTTTCAGCCCCCTTTAGCTGGACAAATACTTTACAATCAGGGCGATAACCACGCCCCCACCAGTCTCACTTCACTATCGCAAACCCAGTTGGCAAGGGTTATCAGCGTGGTGCTTACCACCAAAACTAGCGTTGAAAACCTCACCGTACAACAAGTTGTGGCCCTTGGACGCTCACCCTACACCAATATTTGGGGCACACTTCGCGCCCACGACCACCACAAGGTGCAATGGGCCATGCACGCAGTGGGCATAACTGCCCTGCAAAACCGCATGGTGCAGACACTTAGCGACGGCGAAAGACAAAAAATGATGATTGCAAAAGCCTTGGCACAAGATACACCCGTAATGCTACTCGATGAGCCAACAGCTTTTCTCGACTATAAAAGTAAGGTGGAAATGATGACCTTACTTAGTGCATTGGCCCACGAAACCAATAAGATGGTGCTTCTTTCCACCCACGATTTAGAACAGGCTGTGCACACCGCCGACGCGCTTTGGGTAGTAACTAAGGGCCAAGCCCAACACTCAAACCCACAAGACACAACCACTAACCACACCAACCATCTTGCCCATTTGCAGGTGCTTGAAAAACGCTGCCTTACCAATGAGCAAGGCCAACAACACATGGCTTTCTGCACTGAAGGCCAAGCCGAAAGCCCACAGCAAGCCCAACTAACACTCGCTTCTACCACCGACTACCACCAACGCACGCAAGCCCTCTTACAACTGCTGGGCGAAGAGTTGGCCACGTTCAACGGGTTGTAAAATATTTCGCACAGATTTTAACATTATGAGTGCGATATTTGCAAGCAATCGCCCACTCGCTCGCAAAAAAACAATTCTCGCGTGAGTTTGATTGGTCAAAAAAAGCGATACACTCATAAAAGTCAGCAAGTGGCGTTTTAGCATAAATAAACCGCATTTTACACCAAAAATCGAGCTAATTGCAGCAAAATGCAGTGCTAAATGCAGCAAAACGCAGTGCTAACTCCTACTAAACGCAAGGCTAACTCGTGCTAAACGCAAGGTAAAATGCAGCAAAACGCAAGGTAAAATGGTGCTTTTTGCACACGTTTTGGGGCAGCAGAAGCCATCCATGTACAAAAAAATTACCTTTACCCGGATAGAAAAAGGCCATTATTAGGGGCATTTTGGGGGCAAAAAGCACGTTTTTGGGCGATAAAAAACCCAACGTCTTCACCAAACTAGAACAGCAAAAAGGTGCAAAAAGCACGTTTTGGGGTAAAACTTGGCGCAAAAATAAAACTCAGAACTGTGTTTTTGGAGATAAAAAACCCCTTTTTAGCCAGATAATGCTCTAAAAAGGGTCACCCACAGAGGTGTGCTTTGTAAAATATTTACACCGCATTTAACGCAGCGCACTAAGTCCCAATCTTGCCCAAAAACAGCTAACAAATCAAACATTTGATATAAGCAAATCACCATATTGTGGCCATCATTCGCATTTTTTTGATAGCCAGAACCTGTTTTTCCTGTCCGTGCAATCCCACCTAATGACAGTGATGTTCCCTAGCAGCAGCAAAACCACTTTCGCCACAAGGCTATGCAGCAGTAATTAATTATATATTAACACCTTACAACCACACCCACCTACACACATCAGCAGTATGCTGGCGCCAAGAGAGCATAAATTGGTGCGCCCACAGTGTTCGTTTTTCAATAATTAATGACCGCAACTTGGTGTGAAAAAAAAATAATTTTGGAAAGAAAACAGACATATCGTTATGTTTATGCAGTTTTTTTACTATATTTGCCACTAGAAATTGAAACATAGAAGAATAACTATTGATTTAGTTTTGCAATCAAACCATGGGTAAAATGACATAAATTCTTACCTATATCAACATAATATCATCACTTTTTAAACCAATTGTATGGCAGTATCTCTAAAGCGCTATCTTCTAGCAGTGCTTGTAACGACCATCGCTTTAACTTTGTTCCAACCAGTTGAAGCCATTGCCCAAACGCAGGGCAAGCGCATTAGCGTGTCGTTTAAAGACAAGCCGCTGGCCACAATCCTCGATTTTGTAGGAAGGCAAGGCGACTACGAAGTATCTTACACCGATGATGTGCGTAACGACACACTAACGGTAACCATCTCTTTCGAAAACGTTGATGCCTTGCAAGCTGTGCAAAGCTTGCTGGCCAAAACCGCTTTCGCCTACAACGTAGACGGAAAGAAAATCAACGTTTACCGCATGGAGCAGCATAAAGAAACAGCTTTCACACTCAAGGGACTTGTGAAAGACAAAGACGGACAGCCCGTATCTTTTGCCACCGTGCAGATTAAAGGCACTACCCAAGGCACAACCACCGACCTCGATGGACATTTTACCATGAAGGTAGACCGCCAAGAGGGCAATGTAACCATATCGAGCGTGGGCTTCGAAACCAAAACCATGAAGTATGATGCTCGTCGCGAACTAAGCGTGTTGCTGCCTTCGTCGGAAAAAATGTTGGGCGAAGTGGCCGTTATTGCCTACGGTAAGCGCAACACACGCGAACAAGTGGGAGCCATTGGCTCGGTAAAGGCCGAAGATTTGCAGAAAGTGCCCTCGCCTAGTCTTGAAAACTTGCTGCAAGGCCGTATTGCAGGTGTAGACGTAACCAACCTTTCGGGTTCGCCAGGTGGTGGCGGTTCGAAAGTAACCATACGCGGATTTAGCTCGCTCAACCAGCAAGGCGTGAACGACGGAACACCACTTTACGTGGTAGACGGCGTGCCCGTGGCCAACGACCCCCAAAACATGGGTGGCATTAATGCCCTCGCTGGGCTCGACCCCTCGAGCATCGAGAGTGTGCAAGTGCTTAAAGATGCCGCCTCGGCATCGCTCTATGGCTCGCGTGCAGGCAATGGCGTTATCCTTATCACCACCAAAAAGGGTAAGGCCGGGCGCAACGAAATACAGGTAAACGTGTCGCAATCGCTCTCGTGGCTGCCAGCAACACCCAAACAAACCATTGGAAAGGCCGAACGCGACATCGCACTCTTACTGGCCAAGAAATACCGCTCGGCACACTACAACGGGGCAACCGACGGTATTGTGCTGCCCAATAACTATGCCGACACATGGGGTTGGGGCAACGATCTCGATGGCGGTATGGACTATCTGTGGCGAAACGGAAACGTGATGACGGGCGACGGAAAGATTAGCCCCATCATGCAAGACTCGCTCAACACCTTCTATAACAACCGCACCAATTGGTGGAAGTACGGATTTAGGCTAGGACGTGTTACCAAAGCCGATGTGCAACTGGCTGGTGGCACCGAAAATATGCGCTATATGGCCAATGCAGGCGTGTACGACGAAACGGGTATTATGATTAACTCTAACTTCCGCCGTTACAGCTTGCTCACAAACCTCGACTTCAAGCTTTCTACCAAGCTCGATATGTTTATCCGTATAAACATGGCTTACACCGACCAAAGCGCAGGTTCGGGCGGACGTGTGCAGGGACTTACCTTCGACCCCAAGCAAACACCCAGTGTATTGCCTGGTAAGGGCAGCACGGCCGAACGCGAAGCCGTGAAACAACTGCGCGATATAGACCAAACCAACTCGAACTATAACTTACGACTCAACGGAGGCTTTAACTATTCGCCCATAAAGGGTTTGAAATTTACCTCCACTGCGTCGATCGACCACTATTTTACCCGCATCTACATCTTCCGCCCCAGCTATTTGATGTACGACAACCTGTCGGAGGCGCGCGGTTCGAATGCGGCAATGACCAATCTACAAACCGAAAACATTGCCACATACAATGTGCCCCTGCCCCAAGCGCATAAGTTGGAGCTGATGGCTGGTGTAACCTATAACTACGATTTGATGCAAAGCATCGGCGGATGGGCCAAAGGTGGACCCACCAATCAAGTGAAATATGTGGGTGAAGGATGGCCAACACAGCTAACAGACATCAGCGGAGAAAAGAAGCCTGCGAGAAACTTCGACTCGAACAAGGAAGATCAGGCCATGCTCAGTTTCCTTGGACGTGCCGCCTATGGCTACAAGAAGAAGTATTTGGGCGAATTTTCAGTACGTCGAGATGGGTCGTCAGTCTTTGGCAGCAATGTTCGCTGGGGCACATTCCCCTCAGTGGGCTTGGGTTGGGCCTTTAGCGAAGAGCGCTTTATGAAAAAGCTGTGGTGGCTTAGCTTTGCCAAGCTGCGCGCATCGTGGGGACGCTCGGGCCAGAAGTTCCAAGAACCCTACCTTGCGTTGGGCGTACTTTCCGAAACCAATGTGTTTAACGGCACAGCAGGATTGGTTCCCGCCGCATTAGCCAATAAATACCTTACTTGGGAAAACAGCGACCAATACGATGTGGGCCTCGACCTGCAAGTGTTGGATTACAGACTGAAATTCAAACTCGACTACTATTACAAGTATTCAAGCAACCTGCTTATGCAAAAATACTTGCCGGGCAACTTCTTCTATACAAATAAGGTTTGGGACAACATCTCGGCCATCTCTAACGAGGGCATAGAGTTTGACGTACAAGCCGACCTCATCCGCAGTAAAGACCTTAACCTGAGCGTAGGACTCAACGTGTCGCACAACCGAAACCTTTTCCGCAAGACAGATAACGGCGAAGACCTCAACGACAAGGTGCTAGGCCGCCCCGTTTACGGCATCTACACCTATCAAGACGAGGGAATAGTAAAAGACGAAAGCCAAATACCCTACCATTATAGTCAAACAGGCGTACGCATGCCCCTCTACTTTGTTAATCCCAACTATCCCTTGCGCGTTGGCGGACGAAAGATTAAGGACCAAAACATGGACGGAAGGATAGACAACAGCGACTTGTATTATGCAGGTAGCACCCTACCAACAGCTTACGGCGGTGTTAATGCCCACCTAGACTGGAAGGGCTTTAACGTAGACCTGCTGTTTAGCTACGTACTTGGACGCAAAGTGATGAACATGGTGCAAAACAGTGCCTTCACTTTTAACAAGAGCGTTAACCCCCTGATGGCCTATTTCAAAGCCAGCGATTACTGGAGCAAAGACAATCCCAATGCCACTAAACCCGCATTAGAATTTGCCGATCCTGGTTATTTGGGACATTTCGACGGTAATGTCGATTCGAATATTGAGAACATCAGCTTCCTTAGATTGAAACAACTGGTGTTGGGCTACACACTTCCCGCAGCTTGGTTTAAATCTAAGTTTGTTAAGAGTGTCAACGTGTATCTCTCGGGCGAAAATCTCTTTATGCTCTCTAACTACACTGGTTTAGATCCCGAAGTTATCGACCCCTATACTGGCAAAGACGATGGTTCGCAATATCCACTAAACCGCAAGCTTACATTTGGTATCAATGTTAAATTCTAGAAAGATGAAAAGAATAAGCATCGCAACGCTTCTCTTGGCCGCCACACTATCGTCTTGCAGCTTAGACATAACGCCAGAGAATGCGCAAACATATAGCACATCGTTTAACGACGAAGCAGGGGTGAACGCTGCCACCGCCTCGATTGAATATTTCATTAACGTCAACGTACCCAACAACAACACCTTTACCACCGTTGGAATTTTTGCCGACACGCTGCAAGATGGTATGGAGGTGCGCCGATGGAACCCTAGACTGGTGATTGCACAAAACGAATCGTGGAAAGAACTCTACGACATCATATTTACCTCAAACGTCATTGTAGACAATATTGATAAAGCAAAAAGCCTTACCGACGACCGTCGCAACCACTACTTGGGGCAAGCAGAGTTTGGTTTGGGGCTTGGATACTTCCTACTGGCGCAACGTTTCGACGACGCTGTTATCACCGAGAACTCTTACGTGATTAAGGAATACGCCACTTCGTCGCGAATGGACGTGATAAACACGGCCATCGACCACGCCACAAAGGCTTTCAACATGCTGCCCACCTACGACAAACTGCGTAAGATGGACGGAACACCCATTACCAACAGGCAAACGGCATCGAAAGGAACATGCGCTGCACTGCTGGCACACCTCTATGCCTGGAAAGGAAGCATCATCGAACTGATGAAATTGGAGGGCAATGCACAAGAAGCCTACACCAAATCGATGGAATATAGCACTATGCTGATAAACAAAGAGGTGGGCGACTACAGCCTTTGCAACACACCCGAAGAACTTTGCGAATATCTCTCTGCACCAGAGAAGACCAATCCCGAGGCTATCTTCAGCTTGTATTACGACAAAGCTCGCTCGGCACAAACATACTCGCCCAACAAAGTGGCCGAGAACTTTGTAAGCTGGCCCGTAGACGAGACACAAACGCTGGCCGATATAGCAAGCCAGCCAAGATTTAAACTTTACAAGGAAACCATCAGCAAGCTGTACCCAGATGCAGGCGACTTGCGGCGCACGGCTTTCTTCTACAAGTTTGATACGAACCACACATATGGAGGCCACAACTACGCCATACCCTACAAATTCCGCACAGCTGTTATCGACCCCGACCAAACAACGTCGTCGGGTAAGCTATATCGTTCGATAAATGCCGACTATGTGTACTGGCGTTTGGCCGATTTCTATCTGCTTCGCGCTGAATGTGCAGCCAAATTGGGTAACAATGGGCAAGCCATTGCCGACCTCAACGTTATTCGCAATCGTGCAGGAGCCACCGCTTATCCCTCGGCCAACGACACGAAGGGGTTGCGCAAAGCCATCTTCCGCGAACGCGAACGCGAGTTTATCGCCGAGAACGATGCACGCTATGCCGACATCATCCGCAACAATTACATCAAGGACGAGCTGACTGGCAAGTTCACTACCCTTACTTTGAGCGACATTCGCGGCGGTGCTTTGGGCTTACCACTGCCCATCGATGCCAAGACAGATAAGGACGGAAACCCCATAAACAAGCTTATCCGCCAAAAAACATATTGGCAGCGATACGAATAAGCAATATTTCCTAACCGTGACCACCGCACAACAACACGTTGAACCGTGGCCCAAACAGAAAGAAAGAATATGAAACGCATTAAATTTTTAGCTGTGGCATGCTTACTGACACTAATATCGGTGAGCTGCACGCAATATAATTTCGATGATACAGGCGAAGCAAATGGCATACACGACTGCACCATGTGGGAATATTTTAGCAAAGACCCCTACAATTGGCAACTGTTACAACAGATGATTACACGCGCCCAACTAGAAGATGTGTTCAAAGGAACCAGCTCTTACGGCAAAGATATCACCTATTTTGGTGCTACCAGCAACTCCATACGAGCCTATCTCTTTGAAAACGGTATGACAAGTGTTGAAGAAATGCCCGTAGACGACTGCAAAGCATTTGTGCTTAACGGCCTATTAAACAAACGAATGCTGCTCGACGACTTTAAACCAGGACGAAAAAGCAGCGACGCCAACGTGCTTGTGGGCACTGGAGGCGAAACGTTCGATATGGCATCGGGTAAACAATTTTGGATTTACACCTTCAACGACACCTTTGGTGGCGTGCCAGGAGCAGGTCCTAAACGTATTTACGTCACTTCGTTAGGCGCTAGTAAAGAAAGCGCTGTGGCCTCAAGCAACATTCAAACGCTCACAGGCGTGGTGCATTCAATGGATTACGATTTTAGATTAAGCGACTTTTAACACATGAAGAAGATATATAATTTGGGCAGCACGCTCTTTGTTGTTGCGCTTATCGCAATGGCAGTGGCAGCTTGCAACACAATGCCTGTAGGATTTCTACGAACAAAGGGCGCATCGTTTAGCCCCGATACGCTCAACGTTTACCACAACCCGCACGCCAGCACACTGCGCTTTACAGACAACCTCCCTTGGGTGTCGTATCGCATTCAGGGCGTGGCTGGCACCAATCCCATTAACTACGAACTGGCCGACGTTAAGGCCACCGAAGGCGGCGATGCCGAAAAGTTTAAAGCCTTAGCGCAAAAGGGACTGCTAAAAGTAGACGGTGGCATGATTGTATTGATGCAAGAAGGCGTGGCCGAACTGCCAAATGGACGCTACACGCTATCGCTTAGAGTATATAACGATGGGCATTCGCAAACCATCGACGATGTTTACACCATCATCGTTGGCGACGACGAACCCGAACCCGAACAAAGAAACCCATAATAAATATGAAACGACTGATATTATTGCCCCTTATGTTGCTGGCACTGGTGTGCAAAGCGCAGGGCGAACAAGGTATAACGTTTTTCAAAGGCTCGTTTAACGAAGCCTTGGCCGAAGCTAAAAAACAAAACAAACCGCTCTTCGTTGACTTCTATGCCACGTGGTGCGTGCCCTGCAAACGCATGGCCAAAGAGGTTTTCACACTTCCCGAAGTGGGCGAATACTTCAATCCGCGCTTCATCAGCCTACAAATAGACGCCGAAAAGCCCGAAAACAAAGAGATTGCCAAGCAATATAAGGTGGAAGCCTACCCCACTGTGGCCTTCATTGCGCCCGATGGACGAACCATTGGCGTGAACGTTGGCGCACTGGGAAAAGAAGATTTGCTCGAGGCAGCAAAGATTGTGGCCGGCGAAGGCGTTAGTTTCGAACAGCTATACGACGAATATAAGAAAAATCCCAACGACCTGGAAGTGCAACAACAGATGCTGATGAAGGCCCCAAACTTCCTTGCTGCGCAAGAAGGAATGGATGCCGACAAGTGGGTTGTGCGCATTCAAAAACTCTATAAAGGCTATATCGCCGCTAAAAAAGGTCCGAAACTCATCAACAAAGACGACTACGCCATTATCTACAACCTTGAAGGAAACGACGATAAAGCGCATAAGCAAGAGATGGTTGACTTTATTAACCAGAACCTTGACGCATGGAAAGCTGCCATTGGCAACCCCGCAGCCTACTATGTGATTATGGCTAACGATGCTTGGGCCGAAGAACTGGTGAAAGAAGGTAGCGATAAGTACAAGCAATACGTTGAAAAAATCAAAAACGAATATGCTAAAGCCTACGAAGTAGCTGCTCTGCCCACCATCAAACCTTACGATAGGGCTAAGCTTTACTACGATGCACTGTACAATCTTTATAAAAACAAAGACGTGAAAGGCTACATCCGCGATACAAAATCCCTCTTGCAAAAGATGGGAGACAAGGTGGCTCCAGCCGATTATGGCAAGGCTGCACAAGACCTTTACATCGCTGCTGGCAAAAAACTAACAGCCGACGACCACAAACAAGCCATCGAATGGGTGGAACAAGCATTGAAAGCAGAAGAGGCTGTGATGGAACGCGTAAACTATCTCGTAATGATTGGCGACTCGTATCGTGAGCTGAAGAACTACACTAAAGCACGCGAATGCTATAACCAAGGCTACGCCGAGTCGCTAAGAATGCAAAACATGGAGATGCCACAAGCCATGGTACAAAACGCCATTAAGCAAAAATTGGCTACTCTGGAACTACTAGAAAAGTAACCAAAGCATGAACACAACGCTAAGAAAAATGGCGCGAAGCATGCGCTTTGCTCTGCTAGGCCTGGCATCTTTGGCCTTGGCCCAGCAGGTGCAAGCACAAAACGAAGCGCTAAGAAAAGGTAAGTTGCCCAACGGACTTACCTATTATATATATAACGACGGCTCTACACCAGGCGTGGCTCAGTTCTATCTCTACCAAAACGTGGGAGCTGTGAACGAAGACGACAACCAAACGGGGTTGGCTCACGCACTGGAACACTTGGCTTTTAATGCCACCGACAACTTCCCTGGGGGCGTAATGGCTTTTCTTAAGGCCAACGCACTAACCGAATTTGAGGCGTTTACGGGCGTTGACGATACCAGATATGCCGTGCACAACGTGCCCACAAACAACCAACAGCTGATGGGTAAGATGTTCTTGCTACTCAAAGACTGGTGCCACGGCATTAAACTGCTACCTGCCGACGTTGAGAAAGAACGCGGAATTATTATGGAAGAATGGCGCCGACGCGAGGGAATAGACCGACGCATCACAGACAGCACGGCTCAAGTGATGTACAACTACTCGAAATATGCCTACCGCAACGTTATTGGAAACGAAGCTCGCATACGCGCTTTCTCGGCAAAAGATCTGCGAAAATTCTACGATACGTGGTACAGACCGCGCCATCAATTCGTGGCTATCATTGGAGATGTTGACCTAGACCAGACCGAACGCACCATCAAAGCCACGCTCTCGACCCTGCCTGCTAAGCCCACTCCATACGACTTGGAGTGTAGATTAATTGGAGATAATAGCGAACCGCTCTTCATGCAGTTTGTAGACAAGGAGAATA
Source organism: Hoylesella shahii (assembly GCF_937990675.1). NCBI lineage: Bacteria > Pseudomonadati > Bacteroidota > Bacteroidia > Bacteroidales > Prevotellaceae > Hoylesella > Hoylesella shahii. The sequence continues at coordinate 29,376 of NZ_CALKQY010000029.1, forward strand.
AGAGTGCTTCCTTCGGACTATATCAACGCATCCGACTAGCAAACAACCGCAACGACGACGAGGCTGTGAAGAATTTCCTCTTCACAAACATGTTCAACACACTGGCTCCACGACGCTTTGCTCGACTTAAAAACGCCGACGAAGAAACCTTTATCGCCGCTTCGGTAAGCCTTTCGCCCCTTGTACGTGGCTTCGCGCAGGTGGCTTGGGACGTTGTTCCCTATGCCAACAATGCACAACAAGCTATGGAACAACTGCTCAATGTTAGAGCTGCAATGGCGAATAGCGGCTTCGCAAAACAAGAGTTCGAAGCAGAAAAAGGCAAGATGTATCAGGGAATGAAAGAGGCCTTGGAAGCAAACGGACTGGGAACACCCGACAATGTGTTTGGATTGATGAAGCAAAACTTTTTGTATGGCACACCCATCACCGACTTCCGTCAGCAAATTCAACGCAACATTGAGGTGCTTGTTGAACAAGAAGTGGAAGACTTTAACTCTTGGATTGCTAAGCTATTCACACCAAACAACTTGGCTTTCATCACCTATGAGCGCAATCCTGGCGAATTAAACATCACGCAAACCAACTTCCTTACAGCGCTTGCAAACAGCGAAAAGCCCCAAGTGGCAATGACTCAAGACAACAGCACACCCACAAAACTCGACCTTAGCCACATCGTTGCAGGCAAAATTGTGAGCGAAAAAGCCATCGCTAAGCTCGCAGCTAAAGAGTGGAAACTCTCTAATGGCGCACGCGTTATCTATAAATACTTGCCACAAGCCAAGGGAAAACTATTTTTCTCGGCCACTGCTCCTGGCGGTAAAGCCGCCGTTTCGCCACAACAACTGCCCAATTACACGGCCATGCGCAACCAATTAATGCAAACGGGCGTGGGCGGATATAACCGAAACCAACTGGCTTCGTGGCTACAAGGCAAGGAATTAGACCTAACCATGTCGCCCGGCGACTACTCAGACGACCTCTCTGGAAGCATGGATGTGAGCCAAGCCGATAACTTCTTTGGTTATTTAAACCTTATTTTGTCGCGCCATAACTTCTCTCCAAGCGTGTTCTCTAAGTATGTTCAGCGTAGCAAATACCTCTATGCCAATCGTGCAACCGAAGGAATGGAGGCTGCACAAGACTCAATTCGACAACTGCTTTTCCCGCCATCTGAGGCCAATCCCATAGAAAACGAGGCCTTCTTCGACCGCATGCAGTTCGATGAATTACCCTCGCAGTTCTTCGCACACTTTGGTAATGCAGCACGTTTCACCTATTTCATCGTGGGCGATATGCCCGAAGCGCAAGCTAAAAACATCGCCACGCGCTACCTAGCATCGCTTAAAGGCGACCCCAATCAGACGCTTCCAGCTCCCACAGCGATGAATTTCGCTTCTAAAGAACCAGTTATCAAACGCAGGTTCAACGTGGATATGCAAGGCGATATGGCCGAGATAGAAATATCTTTTGCCAACAAACAGCGTCTCAGCGATAAAGAACAAGCAGCCCTTGAAGTGATGCGCTCGATATTAGAAACCAAAGCTTTCGATGAAATTCGCGAGAAAGAGCAACTCAGTTACACCATCGGCGTAAGCGCCAACTACACTTCGCAGCCCGAAACAAGCGAAACACTGAGCATACACCTATCCACCGCACGCCAAAACGTAGACAAAGCCGTGGCCAAAGTATATGCCTTGCTCGAAGAAGTAAGCCAAGGTAAATTCACAGCCGACCAGTTTAAGCAGGCTGTTGTGCCCCTAGCCGTAGACGAACAGTCGCCCGCTTCGCCCGAACTCGCCACCAATCCCTCACTTTGGATGGCCACTTTAGGCGTGTATGCACAAACAGGAGAAACCATAACGCCCGAAGAAAGCGCAGCCGTTGAACCCGTGTTTAGCACTCTAACGCCAGCCGACGTGATGGCCGTTGCCGCAAAGCTGCTCAACAACGCCGTGAAACGCGAAATCGTTGTGCAAGCCATTGCACACGAAGGCAAACTAAGCTAAGCACAAACAAAGCGCTCTAATAAGGTCACACCTTATTATATATAACACCACATCGGCGTTCGCATCTTATCATATAGGTGCGAGCGCCGATTTGTTTTTCCCAAACAAAAAATGCCACTCTCAACCACGTTGCGACAAAACGCATTACCTACGCTTGTTTAGAGCTGCAATCAACATTTACCTGCACAGAATAATCAAACAGAATTGCCTTGGGGTAATTGTTTTATAAGAATGCCATACCTGTGTAGCCTCGCCATCAACAAACCCTTACACAGAGAGAAGGAACACTTTGGTTTGCTTACCATGCAACTATGGTTTTCCAAAAACAATTCCGTTTGACTATAACATCAGTACACAACAAACTCGTCAGCTCAAACAATCATCAACTCACAAACCCACGAACTCATCAACTTAAAAACCCATCAACTCAAAAACTTATCAACTTAAAAACTCATCAACTTAAAAACTTAAAAACTTAAATTATTATCTTTTATTTTACAAAACCGCTCTAATTTTCGCAGCGTTCTAGCGAAAATAGAGGCCATAAAGTAGGTAAATCGGTACTTTTTATAACCTTTCACATCTTTTAAATTGTCCGTTTTTAAGCATACAACCTGCATTTTGCACCATTTTGCCTTTCTAGTTTGGTCGTAAGCTCGAAATTTTTCAAGCCCAATTACACGCTTTTAGCCCCTAAAAACCCACTTTTCAGCCCTATTTGGACCCTTTCAGCTATGATTTTGGTGGTGATAAAAGGTTTTGTTTATACCATTGCTCTGAATATTTATGCTCTCCATCTTGCGTTTAGCAGCATTTTACACTGCGTTTTGCACCATTTCGCCTTGCGTTTTGTACCTTTTTACCTTGCGTTTAGCACCAAAACGCACTGCGTTTAGCAGCAAAACGCACCGCATTTAGCAGCATATTGCACCACATTTAGCAGCAAATAGCCCCAAAACGGGTGTAAATGGCGGCTCTTCCAAATAAATATTCATTTTGTTCCATTCACAAACTAACCCCCGCTTGCATCAAGACAAACCCTCGCGAGAATCGATTTTTTGCACGCTGACATACGATTGGTGGATAAAAAGGGCACTCATAATGTTAAAATCCGCACTAAAAACTTGACAAATTTTAGTTGATGGGTTAACAAGGTGACAAGTTAACGGGCTGACAAATTAACAAGACTGGTAGAGCAGCCACCTAACCACCTCTGCTTTTCCTAAACGTGATGCCATAAAACCTGTTGTTCCAGAACAGTTCTGTTTGCTTGTCTTCTGCCTGTGGCGGAACACATTGCTCCATTTCGTGCAAGTCTACCGTCTTACCATCGAAATACGACTTAGAGAAAACGCTTTTCTTATACTGCGACTCCACAAAGTCGGCTGTTTCGTCGGCCACAAGAATCTTACTCCCAGGTTTGGCAACCCTCAGCATTTCGTTCATTGCACGGGCCTTATCGTTAAAGAAGTTGATGGCTCCATTGTGGAAAACAAGGTCGAAAGTATTGTCGGCAAAAGGCAGTTGTTCGGCAGGACATTGCACAAGCGTTAAGTTTGTTTTCTTCTGCCATTTCTTTTTGCACCGCTTAAGCATACCCAACGAAATGTCGGCACCCACCAACTCCAACGTTTTAAGGTCGACACCCTGCGGCAGATGGTTCAAGTCGGCCCCTGTACCAATAGAAACATAGAGCACGGAGATATTGTTTCGCCACTCCAAACGGCTCATCAGTTGGGAACGCAATTGGTCGATAGCCCCGCCATATTTAAGTCGCCCCATCCATTTCTCTCCAAAATCGTAAACGTAAGACATCCAATCGTACATCTTCATGTACTTGTGGTTATCCCCACTAACAAAGTTGTTATCCATATACACGAAGATGCCGTCCTCTTGTTTTAAACCCTCTGCCTTAACTTCGGGTTTCAACCATGTTGATATGTCTGCTGCCATAATGATGATATGTTGTTATGTTATACACGTTTCTCTTTTAATCGATCGTTTCAACAGACCAAAGAACCGCCGTAATGGTTCTCTCGCCTTATAAATAATACCTTTCCCTGAGACCACATTGCACACAAAAGCGCGTGGTGATGTGGTTTTGGGAAACATTATCACTGCCATGCAAAGGTAAAAAGAAAAACGACAACAAGCAAGTTCTTCCCCTTAAGCGTTGTGTGTTTGTTCATGGGATGTACCACATCGTTTGTCGCCGACAGGTGCAGAACAAAAATAAGAACGGAAAGAGGTGAAGAAGATAGACAGATAGAGGTGGGTGGATGCTGTTAATTACCTTTATGGCTTGGTTTTGCCTAACCGTGCTGACCATTTTCTTAATTACAAAACACGTAATGCCGGTCTGAAAAAGGGGCAACAACCATAAGATTTAAGAGCCATTGAACGTAAATAACAGCACCCACCTAAGATAAAAGTCTTTGCAAAAGTACAGAGGAAAACCCCTAACGGAAGCTTTAATCAACAGGCAACGTAACACCACTTCTTAACGTAACTTGTTTTACCTTGCCCGACACAAGCCTTATCTCCCCATCGTACACGAGCTGTTCCTTATCGTATTTAACGACACTTCCTGCATAATACACTTTGAGGTGATAATTGCCTTGGGAGAGTTTGCTCATCTTAAAGTCAACGTCGTACATACAGTTACAATCTGCCAACACTTCAATGCGTTCCTTATGATGAACAACTAAGGTAATTTGGTTGCCCTCGCAGGTAACATTTACCACTCGTTCTCGTATGGCGCAATTGTCCTTTACGTCTTCCACCTTACATTGGGCAACACCATCTTTTCCCAATTCAATGCTTAGTTTCGTTTGTTTGTTCTCTTCCTCGCGCGGTTGTCTTTGCAAATCTGCCATTGTCGTCTCCCTTTTGCATGGTGAATTTGACACATCGTAAGTGTTTAACGAACTTACCACCGCGTTTTCTGTGGAACATGCCGATAGCCCAGCAAAGCATATCAGGCTAAAAATCACTTTCTTCATATATACTTTTCCTTTCCATTAACTTGTCCTAATGTTTACTCTTCAATTAGTTTACCATGCTTTTTAAGTACAGAGAGAAACTCTTCCCATTCGGCGGCACGCTTTTGTTTAGCCTCTTTTATCGCTTCGTTTTCTCTCGCATAGTCACTATTGTTTTCTATATGTCGCGGATAACAGTCGCTCAGATAAAATTTGCCGTTCTCAGAGACCAAAGACAGGTCGGTAAACAGTTGGCTATTAACTTCGGATACAAACGTAGTGATATGAAGCAATACTTTGTTGGGCGTACATATTTCTATTCTTTGGTAAATGGGGAACAAGGAACTGTTCGGCTCAAAGTTAACGAACACCATCTCTCTTGTTTTCGAATTGAAGTTTTTGATGTTGTCGAGTGTGAACAGATACTGTTTGAAAATGGCAGAGCGGCTGACGGGAGTTGTACCAATTGCATACAGTTCGGGCTTGATGACTGTTTCTTCAGACTGTGTTTTCTCGTCACTACTGCAACTTATGCTCGCAAACGAAAGAGCGAGAATGGATAAGATAGATAATAATTTTTTCATAATGAATGCGGTTTATAATTATATTGATAAGATATACACGATGTAAAGAGGCGGTTTTTAGGCCGCATCTACCATAAAGAGTAAAGATACTTGAAAAGACTGCACGCTTGATGGAGATTTTTGTTACCTGCTTTTCTATGGTCTACCACGTTAGACGCAAACCGAATGGTACGGTTATGATGAACGGATGTTCGGTGCGATAGGTTTCGATACCGCTTCCATTGCCGAAGTAATAGAACATGTTGGGCTCTAAATAGATACTGAACGGCTTGAATAGGCGATACTGCACGCCTACGCCAAGGTTGACCGACCATTGACTACGCGCCTTAATATCCTCGCGCGAAGTGTACGTTGAGTCTGTCGTTATGGTGTATTTCTTAGCAAGTGAGCCATAAATAGGCATCTCGAACGTTACGCCACCCGTGGTGTAGGCATTGAAACGTCCCTTATTCCAAAAGCTATAGGTAAGGCGCAAAGGTATGCCAAGATAGTCTACTCTTTGCGTTTTCTTCAATGTTGCGCGATGATACTCACTTTCAAACTCTGAATTTAGGCTTGTGTACGTTAGCCCTGTGCCAAATGTCCAGCGCAGACTTAATTGCTTATTGAGCGAGAGCCCTAATGTAATGGGGCGATGATGGTTGGCCTTTTCGCCTAAGCCGGCATCAGCATCTGTGGGCGAGTCGATGTTGTTGTTCACAATCCAGGTAAGCCTAGCCCTTTCAACAGAGTCCATCAGCGCATTGTTCCTTGCTAAATAGTTCTGACAATCTTCCCATGTGTATAGTTTTGCGGTGGCTTCACCATTAGCATAGTCAATCATCGTGAGATAGTTTTGATTTGACAATGCACTGTTTGCGCCAGCATTAGACGAATATCCAAGGTTAAACGTCCAAGGATATTTCTTCTTGGGCTTGATGCTCTGGGCCATTTGTTCATTCAAAGCAATGTCTTTGTTTGCAGCAATTGCAGGTAGCGATGATGGCAGCGTGTCTTTTGGTGTGTGTGTTACGGCCAGTTTCCGTTGTATTGTGTCTGCATCAAATGGCAAAATAGTTTTTGTAAGCTTTGTGCTGTCTGCACTATTAGGAAAATAAAATGTGCCGTTGTTGGCGACAGTTTGTGCCAATTTGCTATCCCCAACAGCGGGTGTAGTTGGCGTTGGGGTGGAATATGCTGGCTGATTGGCATTGGGTTTCATGCTTTCGGCCTTCGTCCTTTCGGGGGTAGCTTGCCGTTGTTTCGTTGTTCGTGGCTTTAATGTGGTTAATCTGCCCGCCTTTTGCCTTGTCACCATATATATATATATAGGAATGAAAAGTGGCAACAGCAGCAATCCCCAATAATTACTTAGCATTGCCTGCAACATCTTTTTTGCCCTAAACAATTGCGAAGACGAACTATGTGGGTTAATTCCAAGCATTCGTCCAATCTCCTTGTGCGAGAGTCCGTCCAAAACCGACAGCTTAAATACCTCGCGACTGCCTCTGGGTAAGGCATCGATGGCTTGTAACAGCACGTCTAACTCCACGCTTTGCCTGTTTTCTAAGGTGTCGTCCATCACCTCTCTGTTTAGGTTCAACAGAGACGTGCTGTGTTTTTGCATGTGTCGAAGATGCTTTAACGAGAGATTTTTCACTATGGTTATCATCCATCCTTCTAATTTTTGGTTTTCTTTTAGTTCGCCAATGGATGTAAAAATGATGATGAATGCATCGTGTAGAATGTCTTCTGCCACGCTTTCATCTTTAACATAGCTACGGCATACGCTCTTTAATTTGGGAGCATACGCCGCATATAGTTCACCAAGGGTTTCTTTGTTTCCCCTTTTGCAAGCGTCTATATCTATCATATATTTCTTAACAAGAAATGTCTTTTCCTTATTAAGAGGAGTGAGTAGAAGGCAAAAGACTGCATGACAAATGCTGTATTTTCATTATTTGGCACTTAAACAGCTACGTTGGCATAGAGCTGTTGAGAAGACACAAGCGCGAAATGACTTGAATAACGCAAAACTACTACATTAAGAGGAGAATGCCAAATGTTTGCGATGTTATTTCGTTTTGGATGCGATTATGCAACAGTGTGTTTCCGTTTCAGGTCAATTCGCGATAATGATAAGAGGGAAAACACAGTTAAACGTCAATAAACTTAAAGGCAGAGAATGTGCTTAAAATACTTAGCTTAACGTGTATGCGTGGAAAAACTAGGCCATTTAGTCGCCAACTTTCTCTTATAATTCCTTGGCGTAAACCCGAAAATTCGATAAATTTACAGGGGTTGGTTGCGAAAGAAAGCGGAATAAAACGACGTCTTTCTTAAAACAAACGCGACCCCAAACAAGTAATCACCTGATACAGATACAACTGAAAAGAAACACATTGACCGCCCTTTTAGCCCTCGCACTATCTACCTGGAGCACACCAAACGTGCAAGCACAAACAGAAGAACAGCATTTGAACCATGCCGTTAGCTACGACTTGCCACGACTTGTGGCACAAAAAGACATGGAGAACGTTTACGATGCCATTGGCACACTGCCTGGAATAGTGGTGCAAAACGGCGTTTACATGCTTGGCGGACGCGCTATTGCCGTGTCTATCAACGGCGAACCATAGAACATTCCCTACAACCAACTGTAAGAATTGCTGCGCACCATGCCTGCAAGCGGCATCGAACGGGTGGAAATTGTACACAATCCTGCTGCACGCATGCAAGCCAACGCACCGCTAATCGCCCTTAGCTTTAAGCGCAGAGATGGAGAAAGCAGACCGTTTGCGGCCGAAGTGGGTGGCGACATCGCGTTTAGGCATCGCACATTGTTCGGCGAAAGGGCATCGGGTTTACAATAAGACTATAAGAACGATGGATTTATCGTGACTGATAAGTATAACAACGCATGGGGCTGCGCCACAAGCCTAACGGTGGTGTAATTTACATTACCCCCAATCGACTATCTCGAATTACTAAACTTTGTTAATTAAACGTAACGACAAAGTTAAATAGCTGTCGCACTTATTAGTTAAAGCACATTAATTCGTACCTTTGCAGTCCGATTATTATGGGGGTAACCCTTAGAGCCTCCGCTGCAACCGTGTTAATAGTCATGCTTTTGGCCGAGCCTGACGGTTAGTGAATCGGCTGCGAAAACCGAAAAATGTTTTTTAGTAGTATCAATTAAAAATTAGAATGGACACTTTAAGTTACAAGACTATTTCCGCTAACAAGGAAACGGCTAAGAAAGAGTGGGTAGTTATCGACGCTACCGACCAGGTAGTTGGTCGTCTTTGCTCAAAGGTAGCTAAGCTTATCCGCGGCAAATACAAACCCAACTTCACTCCCCACGTTGACTGTGGCGACAATGTAATTATCATCAACGCCGCGAAAGTGGTTTTCACGGGTAAGAAAGAAACCGATAAGGTTTACACTCGCTATACTGGCTACCCCGGTGGACAGCGTTTTAACACGCCTGCCGAATTGCGCAAGCGTAAGGGTGGCGTAGATCGCATCATCCGCCACGCTGTTAAGGGCATGCTGCCCAAAGGCATCCTAGGCCGCCATTTGCTTGGCAACCTCTACGTATTCGAAGGAACCGAGCACGACAAGGCTGCTCAACAGCCCAAGGCCATCGACATTAACCAGTATAAATAAGGAAAAGAAATGGAAGTAGTAAATGCAATTGGTCGCCGCAAGAGCGCTGTAGCTCGTGTTTACCTCTCTGAAGGTACTGGCAAAATAACGATCAACAAGAAAGACATCAACCAATATTTCCCCTCTGCCATCTTGCAGTACGTGGTTAGACAACCACTGCAGTTGCTCGAAGCAGCCGAGAAATACGACATCAAAGCTAACCTCGACGGTGGTGGTTACACCGGACAAAGCCAAGCACTGCGCCTAGCCATCGCACGCGCACTGGTTAAAGTAAACGAGGAAGACAAGAAAGCTCTGAAAGACCAAGGTTTCCTCACACGCGACTCTCGTGCTGTTGAGCGCAAAAAGCCAGGTCAACCCAAGGCTCGTCGTCGCTTCCAGTTCAGCAAGCGTTAATGTGTTTATGCCCTGCTTGCCATTTACTGGCTTGCGCTTAAGGTCTATCTCAAAGGTGGCTTAAGTATCACAACGCTGTATTTAGGCACCAAGCACTGGCAAAACCCAAGCTGAACAACGTTTAGCATCTAAACGGGCGCGACTCGTTAAGGCATAAGCCACGATTACCTGCCCGCTGGTTCTAAATAAAAAGAATTTAAAAGAAAGTAAACATCCAAACAAAACAAAGACATGTCAAGAACAAATTTTGACCAACTGTTACAGGCAGGTTGCCATTTCGGACACCTCCGCCGCAAGTGGAACCCTGCAATGGCTCCCTATATCTTCATGGAACGCAACGGCATCCATATCATCGACCTCCACAAAACTGTGGCTAAGGTAGACGAAGCAGCCGAAGCGCTCAAGCAAATTGCTAAGTCGGGCAAGCGCATTTTGTTCGTCGCTACTAAAAAACAAGCTAAGGACGTGGTAGCCGAAAAGGCTGCTAGCGTAAACATGCCTTACGTTATCGAACGTTGGCCAGGCGGTATGCTCACCAACTTCCCCACCATTCGTAAGGCTGTTAAGAAAATGGCGAACATCGACAAACTGATGAACGACGGTACTTTTGCCAACCTCTCAAAGCGCGAGTTGCTTCAAGTAACACGCCAACGCGCTAAACTTGAGAAGAACCTTGGCTCTATTGCCGACCTCACACGCTTGCCTAGCGCTCTCTTTGTTATCGACGTAATGAAGGAAGCTATCGCTGTTAAAGAGGCTAAACGCCTTGGTATCCCTGTGTTCGCAATGGTTGATACCAACTCAGACCCTCGCGATATCGACTTCATTATCCCCGCAAACGACGACGCTAAAGATAGCATCGAGGTTGTTCTCAACGCTTGCTGCGCTGCCATCGCCGAAGGCTTGGAAGAGCGTAAGGTAGAAAAAGCCGACGAAAAGGCTGCTGCCGAACAAAGCGAAGAAACCGCTCGCGCTCCTAAAAAAGCACGCAAAGACGGGGCTAAGGCCGTAGCCGAAGTAGCTGAAGAAGTTAAAGAAGAGGCCTAAAAATAAAATATGAAGCGGCAAAGGGGCATTAATAGCCGCCCGAGCCGCTTCTTTTCTCAACAATAAAATTAAGCAAAGGAAAATATTATGGCTGTTTCAATAGCAGACGTACAGAAGCTGCGCAAACTCACTGGTGCTGGTTTGGCAGACTGCAAGAAAGCTCTCGACGAAACCGTTGGCGACATCGAGAAGGCAATTGAGATTATTCGCGCCAAGGGTCAGGCTATCGCCGCTAAGCGTTCAGACCGCGAAACCTCTAACGGTTGCGTACTTGTAAAGGCTGGAAATGGCTTCGGTGCTATCATCGCCTTGAAGTGTGAAACCGACTTCGTTGCTAATGGCAAAGACTATATTCAACTTACGCAAGACATCATCGATGCTGCCGTTGCTGCTAAGGCTAAAAACCTCGACGAGGTTAAGGCGCTTACATTGGCTGATGGAACGAAGGTTGAAGACGCTGTTATCGCTCGTTCGGGTATCACTGGTGAGAAAATGGAACTTGATGGATACCATTTCATCGAGGGAGAAAACATCTACACCTACAACCACATGAACAAAAACCTGCTTTGCACCATGGTTCAAACCAACAAGCCTGCTGCAGAAGAGGGTCACGCAGTTACGATGCAGATTGCTGCAATGAAGCCTATCGCGCTTGACGAGGCTAGCGTTCCACAAGAGGTTAAGGACGAAGAGCTGAAAGTAGCTATCGAAAAAACCAAGGAAGAGCAAGTTGAAAAGGCTGTGCAAGCTGCCTTGAAGAAGGCTGGATTCAACCTTTACATCGCCGAAAGCGAAGAGCACATCGCCGAAGGTATTGCTAAAGGTAACATCACCGAGGCTCAAGCCGAAGAAATTCGCAAGATTAAAACCACCGTTGCTGAAGAGAAAGCTGCTTCACTGCCTGCAGAAATGGTGAACAACATCGCTAAAGGCCGTATGGCTAAGTTCTTTAAGGAAAACTGTTTGCTCGAACAAGAGTTCATCCAAGACTCTAAATTAAGCGTTGGACAGTATCTTAAAGCTGCCGACAAAGACCTCACCGTTCTTGATTTCAAGCGCTTCACGCTTCGCGCTGAATAAATGATACCCCCCCGTAATGCTGGGCCGATAAGGCTTTACCGGTTTATACGGGTGGCTACTTGATAGAATAATGACTAATCCCTGCAGCCTTGGGCTGTGGGGATTTTTGCTTATAAGACAAGAAAAAAGAGAAACTAGGACAACTTAGAACAACTAGAAAATCTAGAAAACCAAAAATAACCTAGAACAACTAGAATACCTAGAATACTTAGGGTAATTCAGTTAATTCCCTCTTAAGAATCTCTGGAGACTGTCAAATGCCA
>NZ_CALKQY010000030.1:0-40352 GCF_937990675.1 Hoylesella shahii
ATACCCGAAAGGGGTATACCGGATTTCGAGTCCAGCGCGATCGATCACTCTGCCAATCTTCCAAATGCGGTGCAAAGGTAATAATAAAATTACAATTACACCGCATTTTATTCAATATTTTTTCTCTTTTGGCTCACATATATTTGTATTCTACCATCATTTTGTGGCTTTGTAGACTTTGTTAATAGCTACAATAATATGTTGAATGTTCAAAAAAAGAAAATAACAAATCTACTTTTTAACTTGAATGCTATTAAGCAAGTCGAGTTTGCCATCGTTGATAAGCTTAAGAATCAGTTCTCCAAACAAAGTGTTAGGCCAAGCAAACCAAGCGCGAGTGTACTTTTGCGCATTGTTTTTGTTGAAAGCTTCGTGCATAACGCCAGTATTGCCATCTGTTTCCATCAACATCTTGATGCATTGTCTAATCTCGTCGTCGTTTTGAGCTGTAAAAGCCTTAAGCATGATGCTCATTGGCCAAGGATAGTTAGCACCGATATGGGGACCACCTATGCCTTCTCCTGCTTCACCTTTAAAGAACCAGGGATTGTCTTCGCTCCAAACAAAACGACGCGTGTTTTGATAGATAGGGTCGTTCAGTGGTACATCGCCCATATATCCCAGTGCCAATAAACTAGGTACATTGGCATCGTCCATCAAAACTTGTCCGCCATAGCCGTCAACTTCGTATGCATAAATTTTGCCATATTTAGGATGTTCGGTGATGGCATACTTCTTTAACGCAGCCTCAACCTCGTTGGCCAGGGCTTCGCACGATTGACTTAGATTTTGGTCTTTGTTTACTTTTGTCAGGATTTGCGATGCTTTACGCAGTGCCGATACGGCCATAAAGTTAGAAGGAACAAGGAAAAGCATCGTTGTGGCATCATCTGAGGGGCGGAAGCATGAAGCAATAAGGCCAACAGGTTTTACAGGCGAACCGTATCCGTCGCCTCCTAAAGTCTCTGTTTGACGTGTTGATTCGCGTTCAAAGCGATATTTTCCTGGTCCGTTTTTGCGTTGCTGTTCTTTGAAGGTTGCCAAAATTTTCTTGATAGCTTCGGTCCACAGTTCGTCAAAGATAGAGGTGTCTCCCGTTACTTGCCAATAGTGGAAAGCTAAGCGAATGGGATAGCACAGCGAGTCTATTTCGTATTTGCGTTCAAACACCTCTGGCTGCATGTCTGTTTTGTCGGTAACATGGCCTTCGCCAGTTGGTCCATCGTTAAACGCATTGGCGTAAGGGTCGATGTTAATTTGGCGCAATTGTCTAAGAATAACACCGCGAATCATGGCCTTAAGTTTAGGATCTTTGTTGGCAAATTGCACATAAGGCCATACTTGCGCACCCGAGTCGCGTAGCCACATAGCAGGGATGTCGCCAGTATAAACGAAAGTATCGTCTTCACCGTTTAGCTTGCGATAGTGCACGGTGGTTTCTAGCGTGTTGGGAAAACAATTCTCGAACATCCAAGCCAGATAGCGATTTCCTTTGAGAAGTTTTTTAACCTCTTCTATTTTCTTATCGATAACTTCAGAACGGAACAATCTGGCCTTCACGTCGGGTCGCTTACTTACATAGAGGCGTGTATTATCGGCTATGGCCTCTATGTACTCTTGTCCGTACACTTTGTTTTTTTGAGCCATCAGTTGTTGGCTAGGCAAGGCAAGTAATGCCAGTGCCAGATAGAAAGATCTCATATCCTTTAATTGATTAGGGTTTAATGTGGTAATGTTGGCTGTCTACTTACGTAATGCGTGTTGAAGCAGAAAGTCCTTGACTTGTCGATTGAATGGGTTGGTAGGGCATAGCTATTGTTACCTTGCATTGAGCGAAGCCTCTTTTGGTTATGCTAATGGGCGATAGGTGTGTGCCAAGAAGCATAACGAGCTAGCTAATTACGCCGTATTTAGGTAAAACAAGCTGTTTCATGACCTACGAACCTAAATATTGGCAATGCTCATGATGTTGGCAAACACACCTGCAGCTGTTACATCTGCCCCTGCTCCATACCCTTGTATCTGCATCGGGTATTGTTTATAGCGCTCTGTGGTGAGCAGCACGATGTTGTTAGAGCCTTCTAGGTTGTAGAACGGGTGACTTTTGTCAACTTCTTGAAGGCCAACGCTAGTTTTGCCAAGGTTCATAGTGGCCACAAACCGCCAGCGTTTGCCTTCTTTAGCCAGTTGCTCACTCTTTCTTTCAAAGTCGGCGTCTAGTGTAGGAAGATTTTCCCAGAACTCTTCGAGAGAGCCTTCGAAAAAGCTGTTGGGCACAAACAAATGTTTTTCAACATCGGCTTGTTCTGCTTTATATCCAGCCTCGCGGGTTAGTATCACCAACTTTCTAACCACGTCTGTTCCACTTAAGTCGATACGTGGGTCGGGTTCGCTATAACCTTGGGCTTTTGCTCGTCGCACGGTTTCAGAGAAAGGGACATCAGTACCCAATTCGTTGAAGATGAAATTAAGTGTTCCGCTCAACACAGCTTCAATCTTTAGAATGTGGTCACCCGAGTTTCTCAGGTCATTAATGGTTCCGATAATAGGAAGTCCTGCGCCCACATTAGTTTCGTATTTAAACTTAATTCCCCGTGTAAGAGCTGTTTGTTTTAATCTTTCGTATTTCTCATATTTAGAAGATGCGGCAATCTTATTGGCTGTAACAATACTTACGTTGTTGTCAAGAAGTGTTTGATACAGGCCTGCAACATCTTTACTGGCTGTGCAATCTACGAACACGCTGTTAAAGATATTCATTTCAAGTATCTCATCGCGCAAGTTCTCTGGTGTGCATTTGCTTGCGTCTTTAAGTTTTTCTGCATAAGTTTCGAGATCAATACCATTACGGTCGAACATCATAAACTTGGAGCTGGCAATGCCTACTACACGCAATTTAAGTCGCGAACGCAAGCGTAATTCTTCTGCCTGTGCTTTAATCTGCTCAATAAGCTTGCTGCCTACCGTTCCAATGCCACACACAAAGAGGTTGAGTTCGGTATATTCGGAGAGGAAAAACGAGTCGTGTATTACGTTAAGTGATTTGCGCAAAAATGTTTCTGGAACAACAAACGAGATGTTGGTCTCTGCTGCTCCTTGCGCGCACGCAATTACACTAATACCCGAACGTCCAAGCGTACCAAAGAGTTTTCCTGCCACACCTGGCGTGTTTCGCATATTTTCGCCCACAATTGCCACCGTGGCAAGTCCGCTTTCGGCCTTCATGGGGTACATTGCTCCTGTTTCAATCTCTTTAGAAAATTCGTTGTTAAGCACTTCAACGGCTGCGTCAAGGTCTTGTTGGCGCACACCAATAGAAGTGGAGTTCTCTGATGAAGCCTGACTAACGAGGAACACGGAAATGCCATTATTGGCCAAAACGGTGAATATTCGTCTGTTAACACCAATTACACCAACCATCGACAAACCAGCAACGGTGATGAGTGCGGTGCCACTAATGCTGGATATACCTCGTATGGGTTTATCAGTTTTCTCTACCTTTTGCTTGATTGTGGTGCCTTCGGCTTCGGCGTTAAAGGTGTTTTTAATCTTTATAGGGATGTTCTTTACGCAAACAGGGTAGATGGTTGGTGGGTAAATCACCTTTGCACCGAAGTTGCAAAGCTCCATTGCTTCGGTATAGCTTAGTTCCTTGATAGTATAAGCCGTTTTGATAACACGTGGGTCGGCCGTCATAAAACCATCTACATCGGTCCAAATCTCAAGCACTTCGGCGTCTAATGCGGCAGCAATGATGGCTGCAGTATAGTCAGAACCGCCTCGCCCAAGGTTGGTTGTCTCGCCAGTATCTTCGTCGAGAGAGATAAAGCCAGGCACAAGCGACACACGTGGAAGTGGTGAAAACGTGTCGACCACAAGCTTATTTGTTAGCTCGCTATCCAGCACATGCTTGCTGTTTTTTCGTCGGGTTTTAATAAAATCTCGTGAATCGAACCACTTAGAACCGCGGATAAGGGTTGAAACGATATTCGAACTAAGTCGTTCGCCATAGCTAACAATAGCATCAAGAGTTTTCTCGCTTAGGTCGCGAATAAGGAAAACACCTGTGTAAATGCTGCGCAACTGTTCGAAAAGTGTGTCTACGATATTGAATAGTTGCTCGCGAGCTGCAGTGTCTCTTATAATGGTGTCTATCATTTGATGGTGTCGAACTGTCATTTCCTCAAACTCGTTGCGCCATTTTTCATTGCCAGCCACTGCCATTTGCGCCGTTGAAATAAGCTTGTCGGTAATTCCGCCCAATGCACTAACAACCACAATCACAGGTTGTCGCTTAGCTTCATTTTCAACAATGCGCTTTAAGCACAATATACTTTTTACGGAACCTACTGATGTTCCGCCAAATTTTAATACTTTCATTTACTGTTGTTATAATTTAATATTGTGTTGCCCCAAAACAAATGAGGTTGAACATAACTTCATTGCAAAAGTAACAATAATTAGATATATGGCCAACAAACGGATATATAATTAACCTTTATATAATCGCTTTGT
Source organism: Hoylesella shahii (assembly GCF_937990675.1). Classification (NCBI taxonomy): domain Bacteria; kingdom Pseudomonadati; phylum Bacteroidota; class Bacteroidia; order Bacteroidales; family Prevotellaceae; genus Hoylesella; species Hoylesella shahii. The sequence continues at coordinate 4,516 of NZ_CALKQY010000030.1, forward strand.
GTATATAAGCAGGCAACGGGTGTTAAAAATAAACCTTATTATGACCTTTTTGCGTCGTTTGTTTGGTTAATAGAAGGCTTATGATTATATTTGCGAAAAAATTCGTAACGAAAAATTTCGCAAATGAAGAACCCGTTTAAGTTTGGAACCATTGTTGAAGGAGAATACTTCACCGACAGAACCGAAGAACTGGAAAGCATTAAGCAACTGCTTAACAGTGATAACCACCTGATATTAATTAGTCCTAGGCGTTTTGGCAAGTCTAGTTTGGTTAAAAGGGCGGTGACTCAAGTTGCGCGACCTTGTATCTCACTCAATTTGCAGATGGTAGTTAGTGTTGAGGGATTAGCGGCAATGATTTTGAAAGAAGTGTTTAAGCTACATCCGTGGGAAAAGCTTAAGCATCTGTTAAGTAGTTTCAGGGTTGTTCCTACTATATCTACCACGCCTTCGGGAGAAGCTATCGACATTACCTTTCAAGCCACAACCGATGCTACGGTATTGATAGAAGATGCACTGCAGCTAGTAGAAAAGGTGAGTGAGAAAGGAGAATCGATGGTGGTTGTGTTTGACGAGTTTCAAGAACTGATGGGGTTAGACAAGGGGATTGACAAACGATTGCGTGCCATTATCCAAAACCAACGGCACGTTAACTATATTTTCTTGGGTAGTCAAGAGTCGATGATGACTGAGATTTTTGAACGAAAGCGCTCGCCTTTCTATCGTTTTGGTGTGCTGATGCATCTTGACAGAATACCACACAGTAATTTTAGCCAGTACATCTCTGAGCGCTTGTCAGATAATTTTGTCTCAAAGGTTAATGTGGTGGAGCAGATTTTGGCTACCACTCGTTGTCATCCATATTACACACAACAGTTGGCAGCACTGGTTTGGGATATGCTTACTTATAAAAAAATGAACGAAGCGGAGGTGGTGGATCAAGCTATAACAACTCTTGTTCGTACACACGATTTTGACTTTGAACGTATTTGGCTCAATTTTAACAAAACCGATCGGAGTATTTTGATGGGACTGGTTAATAGCGTGCAGCTTGCAAATAATCGCCGTTTACCTACTAGCACGATGTATAGCAGTGTAAAGCGATTGATGCAAAGTGGTTATGTCATCAAACTAGATACTTTTGAAATTGAAGACCCCTTTTTTGCACGCTGGATAAGGCAACGTCAAGGCTAGGAAAGCGGAATAGAGTGGGGGTATGGGAATAAATAGCTTGCTGGATAAGCTTGGTAGCTACATCATTTTAAGCACAAAGTGCAAGGGGTTTTTCCATGAAATTTAACACTATAAGTGCCAATTTCACTCACCACCTACTAACTCGCTTAAAAATATTCGATTCTCGCGAAGGTTTAATTACTACATTTAACATAACAATAGAGATTATGCTAACAATATAAACGCAGCACCCCTATAGATAAAATGCACCAGGAAAAAATCTGCTTTAAATCATTATAACGCATGAGTTAATTTTTGTATTTCTCTGTTTGTCTATTTAAAATAACATTTCAGATAATTTATAATTCCATAAGTCACAACAAAACACACAATACGAAAACTAAATACACGGTTTATAAAATTGGTACATCTCTAGCAAACAAGTAAAAGACTATAAGCAATGAAATATCAAGTAGATACAATTATATGTTAAATAAAAGGCTAGCTAGATGTTTAAGTTTATAACATCCAGTATATTTGATACTTAGGTTTATATATCAGTGTATTGGTGTTTCTGTAAAACAATTCAAAAACAAACCGAAGAATAATAGTGATAATATAGTTAAATTATCATTATAATTCAGTAAAATAATGTCCAAAATATAAGGTGTCAGGCTTGAACTATGGCAGAAAAATAGTAACTTTGCAATCGTGATTGAACTGCATAGACATATCGAAATCTTATTGCTGGATAACGACTGCGTAATTATTCCTGACTTTGGAGGATTTATGGCGCACCATGTTGAAGCAAGATACGACGACGGTGACCATACGTTTCTGCCGCCGTCGCGCACGCTTGGGTTCAATCGCCAACTTCGTTTAAACGATTCACTGTTGGCGCAATCGTATGTTGAAGCTTACGACTTGAGCTACCCCGAAGCCTTAACCCGAATTGCTAATGAGGTGGAAGAGATGCGCCAACACTTGCACAACGAAGGTTATTACGAATTAAACGACCTTGGCGTGCTTTATTATGCAGAAAATGGCACTTACACTTTTGAGCCTTGCGAGTCGGGAATACTAACACCATCGCTCTATGGACTTAATTCTATCGATATTCTTCGCCTGCAAACAATAGAAACTATCAATGCAGAACAAAGTATCGAATTAACAAATAAAGAAGAAGAAAAGACCACGACCAAAGTTATTCAATCAGAAAACAAGCCCATTCTGCTTGAAATGGATAACACTGCAAACGCACTTTCTAATAGCATAGAGGAAAACTCAGACGATAGTCGAGTTAAAGACGGCGAACTTATCATCCCTGTAGCTTGGCTTAGAAATGCCGTTGCTATCTGTATTGCCATTGTGGCCATCTTGCTTTTCCCTTCTACCGTTACCGAAGGAGAGGTTAACACTGTATCGCATAGCATGGTAGACACAGGACTATTGAGCACGATGATGCCCAAAGAAATGATTAAAGGACAGGAGAATATCACAGAAATTAAAGCTCCAATTCCTTCGCCTGCGAAGTCTCCAGCGAAAAAAAACGAACCTGCTGAGGTTGAGAATAGCGCAAAATCCAACGATACTTTTTATTGCCTAGTGCTGGCAAGCAGAATAACCAAGCGCAATGCCAACCTTTTTACACAGATGATGAAGGACAAAGGCTACAGCGAGACCGAAGTATTGGCAAACGATAAAGACGTAAAGGTGGTATACGGCAGGTACGAAACAATGAACGAAGCACAAGCCGCTTACTACAAATTGCACAAGAACGCAGACTTTAAAGACTGCTGGGTAATGCGTAAAAGTGCCAACAATTAATGGCAACTTGTTACATAACTAAACATGCAAACAAAAACATGAAGAGAGTACGATGTCCCAAATGCGACAACTACATAACTTTCGACGAGACACGCTATCAAGAAGGGCAGTCATTATTTTTTCAATGCCCTGATTGCGGAAAAGAGTTTGGCATACGCATTGGCGTATCTAAACTTCATAACCGCCAGAAAGAAACCAATCCCGAAGAACTATATAACGACGACCATTGCGGAACGTTAACTGTTATCGAGAATGTGTTTCACTACAAGCAAGTTTTACCACTAAACATGGGCCGAAACGTTATCGGTCGATACATGAAGGGCAGTGGTATAAACTGCCCTATCGAGACAAACGACCCCAGTATCGACATGCATCATTGTGCCATAGAGGTGAGTCGCGACAAACGCGGACAACTAAAATACGTGCTGAGCGATGGCCCTAGCTACACAGGAACGTTTGTAGACAACGAAATTTTGGGCGACAGAGAACGCCGTGTGCTTGAAGACGGATCGCTCTTCACCATTGGTGCAACCAGTATTATATTGCGCACGCAAAACGAAAAGGACTAAGCAGTCCTTTTTTCGTTTTTAGGGGCTTGCGTTGTTTATATCCCATTTTATTTCGATTTTATTGAACTTATCGCAAGAAAATCATTAACTTTGCACTGATTGTGCCCTGTAGTCAATGGCACAGATAAGAAGTATCATAACAAAATGATGGCCAATGCTCATAGAATATAAAAACGTAAACGTTTATCAAGACGACCGCGAAGTGTTGCGAGGCGTTGATTTCCATGTTGATGAAGGAGAATTCATCTACATTATCGGCAAAGTGGGTTCCGGAAAGAGTTCTTTTCTTAAGACTACTTACTGCGAACTCGATATCGACGAGGAAGACGCTGACACGGCTCTAGTGCTGGGACGAAACCTAACAACCCTTCGTCGCCGTGAAGTTCCCGCACTAAGAAAGGAGATGGGAGTGATATTTCAAGACTTCCAGCTGCTACACGACCGCAGTGTGTGGGAGAACTTGCAGTTCGTGCTTAAGTCTACCGGTTGGAAAGATAAAGACGAACGTGCCGAACGCATTGAGAAAGTGTTGGCCGATGTTGGTATGAGCGACAAAAAGCATAACATGCCCTACGAACTTTCGGGTGGAGAACAACAGCGTATTGCTATTGCACGCGCCATATTAAATAATCCAAAGGTGATTATTGCAGATGAACCAACCGGCAACCTCGACCTCGAAACAGCTAGCAACATCGTTGCATTGCTGCGCGACATCACCCAAAGCGGAACAGCCGTGGTGATGACTACCCACAACTTGTCAATGCTTAGCAAATACCCTGGTATAGTTTACCGCTGTGCAGATGGCAAAATGAAAGAGATTACCAACGAATATAGCAAGATAGACCTCACTGAGGACGAAGAATAAAAACATAAACTTACACTTACTTATAGTTTACATGGGTATGAAAGTAATGAAATTTGGAGGCACATCTGTAGGCTCTCCCGACCGTATGAAGAACGTAGCTTCGCTTATAACGGCATCGGGTGAACCTTCATTTATTGTGCTATCGGCCATGTCTGGCACCACCAATTCGCTCGTAGAGGTGGCCGATTATCTTTATAAGAAAAATCCGGAAGGGGCTAACGAGGTTATTAACAACCTTGAAAAGCAATATGCTAAACATGTAGACGCACTGCTTTCAACCCCCGAACATAGAGAAACGATGCGCGCGTTTCTCATAGATGAGTTTAATTACCTGCGCTCTTTCACCAAAGACCTCTTCACTAGCTTTGAAGAAAAAAGCATCGTTGCACAAGGCGAAGTGATAAGTACCAACATGATGGTTAACTATTTGCAGGAAATAGGCGTAAAGGCGGTATTGCTTAATGCGCTTGATTTTATGCGCACCGACAAAAATAATGAACCCGACTTGGCTTTCATTAGGGAGAATTTAAATCGACTGATGGAAGAGAACAAGGGCTATCAAATATACATCACACAAGGCTTTATCTGCAAAAACGCTTATGGCGAAACCGACAACCTACTGCGAGGTGGTTCGGATTACACAGCCTCTCTAGTGGGAGCTGCACTACCAGCCGATGAAATTCAGATATGGACAGACATCGATGGTATGCACAACAACGACCCAAGAGTTGTAGATAAGACAGAGGCTGTTAGACAATTAAACTTCGAAGAGGCTGCAGAGTTGGCTTATTTCGGGGCAAAAATATTGCACCCCACCTGTGTACAGCCTGCCAAATATGCAGGAATACCTGTGCGACTGAAGAATACCATGGACCCAGATGCTGAAGGAACAATCATCAATAATGAGGTGTTACATGGTAAAATAAAAGCCATAGCCGCCAAAGATAAGATTACGGCCATCAAAATAAAGTCTAGTCGTATGTTGCTTGCTACAGGCTTCTTACGTAAAGTGTTCGAAATTTTTGAAAGCTACCAAACGCCCATCGACATGATTGTTACTTCTGAGGTTGGCGTTTCGATGAGTATCGACAACAATTCGCACCTCAATGAAATCGTAGACGAACTAAAAAAATATGGTACGGTTACGGTAGATGAGAATATGTGTATTGTTTGTGTGGTAGGCGATCTTGATTGGAATAATGTTGGATTTGAGACTTTGGTTACCGATGCAATGAATAATATTCCAGTAAGGATGATTTCGTATGGCGGTTCTAACTACAATATATCCTTTCTTATTAAAGAAGAAGACAAACAAAGGGCATTGCAATGCCTTAGCGACACGCTTTTTAAAGCATGACAATGAGGGTAGGGCGCTTGTCTCTTTGCATTGTCGGCATGCTGAAAACGAATAAAGGCTTGCCGCTCGTGCAGCACACGCGTCCTACTTCTTGATTGATTAACTCTCTGGTTGTAATTTCATTCACAATGATTAATTTACCTACACATAGTTTTCAACAACACCCAACACCTTTTTATTATTATGATGAAGAATTGTTGCGCGCCACACTTGACGAATTAAACAGACAAGTGGCGAGTCACCCCAACTTCATTGTACACTATGCTGCAAAAGCTAATGCAAACATTCGCATACTTGAAATAATAAAAGAAGCAGGGTTGGGGGTAGACTGTGTGAGCGGTGGAGAGATTGAAACAGCTCTCAGTGTGGGCTTTAAACCCGAAAAAATCGTTTTCGCTGGCGTGGGTAAAAGCGATTGGGAAATAAAGCTAGCACTTGAAAACAACATTTTCTGCTTCAATGTTGAAAGCATTGAAGAGATGGAAGTGATTGAACTGCTTTGCAATGAAATGAATTGCACAACCAATGTGTGCTTGAGGGTAAATCCAAACGTGGCTGCCCACACACATAAAAAAATAACTACAGGTATGGCCGAAAACAAGTTTGGCATACCTATTGACTGCATTTGGGAGACGATTGAGCGCATGCAGGCCATTACACACCTGCGTTTTATTGGCTTGCACTTTCATATTGGCTCACAAATTGTAGAACTGAACGACTTTCGGGAACTGTGCAACAGTGCTAATAACCTACTTGCATTTCTAAAAGAGCGTGGCATTGAACCCGAACACATCAACGTGGGCGGTGGTCTGGGTATAGACTACAACAACCCCGAAGAACATATTGTACCCGACTTTAAAGCATATTTCGACACATATGCTAAAGAGTTGCTGTACAACGCCAAGCAGAAAGTGCACTTTGAGTTGGGAAGATCACTGGTAGCACAATGCGGATTTCTCATTTCGCGTGTGCTTTATGTGAAGCAAGGACAAAGTAAACAGTTCCTCATTCTTGATGCTGGCATGAATGATTTGATACGTCCAGCCATGTATCATGCCAAACATAAAATTATCAATTTGTCCAATCCATTGGGTACAAACGAAGTTTACGATGTAGTAGGACCTGTTTGCGAGTCGAGCGATGTCTTTGGTAATGACGTTGTTTTGCCTCAATGCCATCGCGGACATCTTATAGCTATCTGTTCGGCAGGTGCTTATGGCGAAGCAATGGCTTCGCAATACAACTGTCGTGCATTAGCCAAGAGTTATCTAAGTGAAGATTTCAATATTTAAACCAATCCCTTATGGTTCTAACCTTATACATTGATACGATTGCCATTATTTGCTGCATGTCGCTCATTGTTCTTTTTTTTGTCTCTATGTTCTGCAACCCTTTCTTGCGTGCCAGGCGCTTAAAAAAATGGGCTTTGCAAGCAGCAGAGAAAGAAGTAGACACAACAGACACAGCGGCCGCACCCGTGTCTATCGTTATTCCTATTCTTGAAGACGCACCTGAGCTTGCTGCTACAGTTGAAATGATGCTTCAACAAGAGTATGCTGCGCCATTTCGCGTGATTTTAGTTGCTGATAAAGGCAATGCCTTAGTTGAACGTTTGTCGGCCGAAAACAAGGATAATAAACACATGTATTGCACCTTTGTACCCAATTCGTCGCGCTATATGAGTCGTAAAAAACTAACGCTGACACTTGGCATTAAAGCTGCAGACACCGACTGGGTGGTGATTTTAGAACCCACCTGCACCCCTTTATCCACCAAATGGCTTGCAGCTCTTGCGCCTAGTTTGGCAACCGATAACCGATTAGTTGTGGGTTACACTGCTCTCGAAGAAGATACGCGTACCTCGTGGCGTTACCAACAATTGCGCTCTAGTTTCTACATCCTCACTCGAACGCTAAGAGGCAAGACTTATAGACATGCAGGAGGATTTGTGGCCATGAGAAAAACCGATTTTATGAAGCGCGATGGTTTCTCTGGAAATCTCAATTTGCTACATGGCGAGTACGACTATTTGGTCAATAAGTTTGGAGATGATATGGCCACCACAGTGGCTTTGCATCCCGAAACACACACGCTGACAAAGGCACCAACAAAAAAGGAGTGGATAAACAAGCAACTCTACTTCTGGGAAACACGCAAATACCTACAAGGCGGATGGTTTAGCAGGTTTTTGTTTAATATAGATAACATCATGCTCTACCTCAATTATATCGTTGCCATACTATGTTTGGTCTACGGAGTAATAGAAGAGCGCTGGCTCATTGTGTCAGTTGCGTCGGCCAATATCCTTTTAACAGTGTTGCTGCGCATACTCTTTGCACATAAAGCAATCAAGGTTTTCAATGTCGACCTACCCGCTTGGCGCGTTATTGGATTTGAACTGATGGTGCCTTGGCGTAAAATTCGGTCGTATTTCAAATATCTAAAGACCGATAAGTACGAATTTACCAGTCATAAATTATAATTAATGAATGTGTTGGTTTACATATCAAAAGATGTTTCAGATGCTGATAAACAGTATCTGACTACTCTTTTTAGCCTGATACAAAACCAACTCAACATCACTATTGCAAACGAAGCACCTTCGTGGAAAGATAGTTTCTCACTCGTTCATCTTGTTGGGTGCTGGGATGCCAAGACGCTTTATATTTATAATTGGGCCGTTCGCACTCACACGGCAGTGGTGCTATCACCATTGGGCGACCTTAATCCCTGGCATATAAACAATCTTCCAACGGCTAAACGATTACTTTTAAATATCCCAATAAAAAGGATGTTGAAGCTGGTAGGTGTTGTGCATGTATGTGGACAATTGGAATACGATACGCTGAAGGCTTTCAATGTCAACACCAATATCGTAAGAATAGACAACCCACGCATCACTAGCGGCATTGAAATGACCGACATGGCCAACCAATTTATGCGCATGTACCGCAAAACGCTTAACACTTGGCCTGCCTCTATGCTCACAACTGCCGAACTAGAGCTGGTTGGTTTGCTGGTACTTGCAGGAATTGACGCAGAGATGTATACACTAATGGATCTGCGCAATGAAACAATTGAAGCACTTGCCACATCCAAATGGAGCTATGTGTTGATGTATGCAGCACAAGAACGCGTGCTAGACTTACTGAGAAAAGGACTTGAACGCCTACAAACAACTACTCCTTCAACAGACCTATCAGGTTTTGAAACTTTCAACTTCGATCCTATACCCGAAGACAACAACGACACTGAGGATGGGGAAGATCTGGAAGTGGAGGAAATCGACGAAGATACAGACAGCCTAGACAATAATGCTGTAATTAAAACTATCGTAGAGAATGTACGCACCTTATACAACTCTCTCTCAGAAGATACTGCACACCTACAATTATTAGTTAATCTTTATGCCAGTTTAAGGCTGTCTGACTATGATGAAGAAGCCTTAGTACAAGCGCTAAATAAAGCACGAATGCTGCAGTTTTTTAGACAAGCAGAAGGAGTTATGCACAATTTGCTAAAACTTCCAGAGGGATTTATGCCCATACTGCCTCTAAACGATAAACATACCACGCACTTAACCCACAAGATAACAAAGGTATTTAAGTAATGACAAAGAAAAAATACGAAATAGAGCGCGACTTGCGTTACCTCACACTCTTAGCTCAATCGTTCCCAACGGTGGCCGAAGCAAGCACTGAAATTATAAATCTCCAAGCCATTCTCAACCTTCCTAAAGGCACAGAACATTTCTTAGCCGATTTGCATGGCGAATACGAGGCTTTCCAACACGTGCTAAAAAATGCATCGGGAAACATCAAACGCAAGGTTAACGACATCTTTGGAACAACACTGCGCGAGTCAGAGAAACGAGAATTATGCACATTGATTTACTATCCCGAACAAAAATTGGAGTTGGTTAAGGAAACGGAAACCGATCTAAACGATTGGTATCACATCACCATTCACCAACTTGTGAGTATATGTAGGGATGTATCTAGCAAATACACGCGTTCGAAAGTGCGCAAATCATTACCAACAGACTTCCAATACATCATCCAAGAACTATTGCACGAACGCGTTGACGACTCAAATAAGGCCGCATACGTAAACGTTATTATCGAAACAATAATCAGCACTGGACGTGCCGACGACTTTGTTGTAGCCATCTGCAACGTTATTCAACGCTTGGCCATTGACCAACTGCACATTCTAGGCGACATATACGACCGCGGACCAGGAGCACATGTTATCATGGATACAATGGAACGCTATCACAGTTGGGATATTCAATGGGGCAATCACGACATGCTTTGGATGGGTGCAGCAGCTGGAAATGTGGCATGTATTTGCAACGTGATACGACTATCGTTGCGTTATGCCAACCTCACCACGCTCGAAGATGGTTACGGTATTAACCTTGTGCCACTTGCAACCTTTGCCATGGAGACCTATGGCGAAACAGAATGTAAGGAGTTTGTGCCTAAAAATAGTGGCGAGTCTTCTAAACTAGACGAAAAAGCCATGCGCCTAACAGCTTTAATGCATAAGGCTATCGCTGTTATTCAGTTTAAAATAGAATCGCAACTCTTTGAGAAGCATTCCCATTGGCAAATGCAAGACAGGGTTTTGCTGCGTAATATAAACTATACTAAGGGTACTATAACTCTGGATGGACAAGAATATCCACTTACAAGCAATGAATTTCCAACGATAAACCCAGCCAATCCACTAGAACTAACCGACGAGGAGAAGATGTTGGCCAAACGCTTACGCCATTCTTTCAAGGTGAGCGAAAAGTTACAACGCCATGTGCGCTTGCTTTTGCAACATGGATGCATGTATGCCATATATAACAACAACTTGCTTTTTCACGCCTCGATTCCTCTAAACGAAGATGGTTCGCTAAAAAACGTGGAGGTAACTCCTGGACAAACGCTATCAGGACGCAAACTGCTACACAACATCGGTATGCTTGTTCGTACCGCATACCAAAAGGATGCGGAGCCCGAAGAGCGCCAATATGCCATTGATTATTTTCTTTATTTATGGTGTGGACCCAATTCTCCGCTCTTCGATAAGTCTAAAATGGCAACCTTCGAACGCTATTTTATTGCCGATAAGGCTACACACAAGGAGAAAAAAGGCAACTATTTCACACTACGCGACAACGAAAACGTTGTAGATAGCATACTAGATGCTTTTGGTGTTACAGGAGACAATAGACACATTATCAACGGACACGTTCCTGTGCATGTTGCCAACGGTGAAAATCCAATAAAAGCAAACGGCAAGTTGATGGTTATTGACGGTGGCTTTTCTGAAGCTTATCACAAGGAAACAGGAATAGCAGGCTACACGTTAGTATACCATAGCCGTGGATTTCAATTGGTTCAACACGAGCCTTTTAACAATGCTATGGAGGCAATTCGCACAGGTAGCGACATTAAAAGTACCACGCAAATCATCGAAATGTCGTCGCACAGAATGCTAGTGGCCGATACTGATAAGGGCGTTGAACTTAACAAGCAGGTGGCCGACTTAGAAGAATTACTCTACGCTTATCGACATGGCATTATAAAAGAAACTGAACGAAAGAAAAAAGAGTAGGGGAGTACACTATAAAAATTAGAGTATAGAATGCTATACATAAAACGAGCTGCTCCCAAAGGGGGCTGCTCGTTTTTATATCGTGCATTTTCAGTTTTTACAGTACTAATCTAACTATTAATACCAATTTACAACTTTGTAAAAGCAGGGGTATATTCGCCTCAAAACGCATAAAGATAGTATAATATTTTAACAAAACAATCACAAAAGTAATCGTATTAACATCATATCAATTAAACATTAAATACATAACTGTTGGCACTATTATAAGAGAAAGGTTGGTAGCAGCTGCAATTAACACCTTAAAATATATTAATAGGGCAAAATTTTACGAGAAAATATTTGCGATGTTATTTATTTTACGTAATTTTGCATAGAAATTCGAAGCGTTTCTGTTCTTGAAGCGCTTTTATTACAATCAACAACTTAGTGCATAAGATATACAAAGATGTATAGTAAAGAAGAACTATTATCAAAAGAGATGTCTGAATTGGAGGACATTGCAAAAACACTTGGTGCCGATTACAACGGCAACAACAAAGAAGAATTGGTATATTCAATATTAGATAAACAAGCCATTGACGAGGGAACCAAAAACCCCTTGGGACAAAAAAAGAAAAGAACAAGAATTGTTAAGAAAGACACAGATAGAGTTTACTCGGTAAAAGGGAAAGAGGGAGAAAACTTTGATGTGAAAAACAATAAAATGTCTCCTAGCGAACAGCCTTCACTTTTTAAAGATATAGAAGAAACAACAGCGGAAAACTCTGCTGAAGAAACTGCTAAACCCAAGAAAAGGGGACGCAAATCAAAGAAAGAAAAAGAAGCTGAAGCTGCTGCCTTGGCTGAAGCAGAACGCTTGCGCCAAGAGGTGGAAGAACAAAAAAACGAAGAGACAACCGAAGAAATAAATGCCGAGAATGTTGAAACAAGCGAAAAGCCTGAGCCTGTAACAGACATCATCGAGAACAATAATATTCAGCCTACCGAGGAGGATAACGAAATGTCGGTGCCCGAAGCTAGCTTCTTACCCGAAGCAAGCGAAATGGAAGATAACAATGATGCTCCCGACAGCGGTTTGCTAGCTCAATTGCAAGCAAAAATCAATGCTCGTAACGAGAATTCGAATGATAGACCAGACCCAATAAGAGATGGTTATTGGGAAGGTGACCCTGGAGATGGTACTGACTTTATCACCGTGGTGGACTTACCCATCGAAGATCAAGGGGCAATGCCCAACTACGATATCTTTGACAATCCTACAAGTGGCATGCCTAATCAAGTATTTCAGCCACAAGAAGTGGTACAACCTGTACAAAACTCGTACGACTTCACAGACTTGATAACAGCCGATGGCGTATTGGAAATAATGCCCGACGGTTACGGATTTCTAAGATCAAGCGACTATAATTACTTATCATCTCCCGATGATGTATATGTTTCGACACAACAAGTAAAGAAATATGGTCTTAAAACAGGTGATGTTGTAAGAAGCAAAGTGCGCCCACCGCGAGAAGGCGAAAAATACTTCCCACTAACAAGTATCGAGATGATTAATGGCAGGGCTCCTGAAGAAATAAGAGACCGCGTGCCTTTCGAACATCTTACACCACTTTTCCCCGACGAAAAGTTTAATCTCTGTGGTAATCCTGCCACAACAAACCTCTCAACTCGTATCGTTGATTTATTCTCTCCCATAGGTAAGGGACAACGTGCGCTTATCGTGGCACAACCCAAAACGGGTAAAACCATTTTAATGAAGAACATAGCAAACGCCATTGCAGCCAACCATCCTGAGGCATATCTAATGATGCTGCTCATAGACGAACGCCCTGAAGAAGTTACCGACATGGCTCGCACCGTAAATGCAGAGGTAATTGCCTCTACATTTGACGAACCAGCAGAACGCCATGTAAAGATTGCTGGCATCGTTCTTGAGAAAGCCAAACGACTTGTAGAGTCGGGGCACGACGTTGTTATATTCCTCGATTCCATCACTCGCTTGGCTCGTGCCTACAATACCGTTAGTCCTGCAAGTGGTAAAGTGCTCACTGGTGGTGTGGATGCCAACGCTCTCCAAAAACCCAAACGCTTCTTTGGTGCTGCTCGTAATGTAGAAAATGGCGGTTCGCTCACTATTATTGCCACAGCTCTTATCGACACTGGCAGTAAGATGGACGAAGTAATTTTCGAGGAATTCAAGGGAACTGGCAACATGGAGTTGCAACTCGATCGCTCGTTGAGTAACAAACGCGTATTCCCGGCTGTGAATTTGGTAGCATCAAGCACACGTCGCGACGACCTGTTGCAAGACAAGACCACGCTCGACAGAATGTGGGTGCTGCGTAAGTACATATCAGACATGAATCCGATAGAAGCTATGAACGCTATTCACGATCGTCTAAATGTAACAAAAGACAACGACGAGTTCTTACTCTCGATGAACGCATAATGAGGGAAATGGGGCACAGAACTGCCCCATCCCTTACTAAAACGAAGACCAAAGCTGAGCATTTGCCCTGACAATACTCATTAAACATCGCTTGGCATCGCAAAGAAAAAGACCAATACACAGCTTGCCAAGAGCATTCGCAAAACTTGAGAGAACGATACAGGTAAAACGTGTTTTATGAATGGAAAAGGATTGGGGCGTGTAAACATAGATGAAGCCTTTATGTAAATAAGGTAAAATCTGTTAAAAACACAAATCAGCCATCTTTGAACAGCAAAATATGTACATAAATCAGCCTATAAGAGCAATGTTATAAACAAAACATCAAAAAAAAGTAACATTATTGTTGTGTTAATAAAATAATGAGTATATTTGCACCATCAGTAGGCATTTAGTTTTTATAGTATGGTACAGTTAGTAGAAACAAAAGGTAAAAAGAGAGATTCTCAAATCTTCATTAACCCCCAATTAATGGGTACGTTGGCAAAAAACATTTGCCAGGAGATTTCAGTAAATCAAAAGTACAAGGACAAGACTTACTCTGCAAAGCAACTTGCAAAGGATTTGGGTACGAACACGAGATATATCTCGACTGTAATTAACAGGCAATTCAATACCAATTACACATCCTTCGTGAACAAGTTCCGCATCCAAGAAGCCATGAAACTGTTGAAAGACAAGCGTAAGGCTCACCTCACAATCGAGGATGTTTCGGATGCTGTGGGGTTCTCTACTCGTCAGTCGTTCTACACTTCGTTTAAGAGGTTCACTGGAATGACACCTCGGGAGTACCGAATTTCTCCCGAATCAGACAGGTAATCAATTTTATCTCCACGCTAATAAGTGCGTGGAGATAATTTTTTTTGTGTATTTAAGAAAATCATCATGAAAGAAACAGACACCTTTATATATAGCGATGAGAGATTTGCCGACTTGCAAATGCTTCGTTACCAACTACCACAGTTTGAGAAGTTATCGCTACAGCAAAAATTATACGTTTACTATCTTTCACAAGCCACGCTCTGTGGAAGAGACATCACCACCGACCAGTTTGGAAAATACAACCTCCGCATCAGAAAAACTCTTGAAACTCTTTATACACACTTTGATGCCAACTCTGATAAAGACAATTTTGAGAAGCTGACATTATATTTAAAACGTGTGTGGTTTTCTAATGGCATCTACCATCATTACGCCAACGATAAGATTATACCGCAATTTTCAGAAACATTCTTCCGCTCGGCTGTTAGTCAAATGTCATTAGAAAAGTTGCCAATGACGGGCTATACCACAACTGAAGAACTTTGCAACGACATTTGTCCCGTAATGTTCAATCCTGAAATCCTACCCAAACGTGTAAACAAAGCTGATGGGGTGGACGTGGTAAAAACTTCGGCTTGCAACTATTACGAGGGTGTTAGTCAGCAAGAAGCTGAAGACTTCTATAACAAGATGAAAGCTGCTGCTGGAGACAATTCTCCTTCGTGGGGATTAAACACCAAACTAATTAAAGGAGATAATGGACTAGAGGAATGCATCTGGAGCGAAACCACGATGTATGGCGAAGCTATTCGCCACATCATCTACTGGTTAGATAAAGCAAAACAAGTAGCAGAGAACTCGCAACAAAAACATGTTCTCGACTTACTGATAGCTTATTATCGCTCTGGAAACTTGCATCTATTTGACGAATATTCGATTGAATGGCTTAAAGAACAAGAAGGCACCATAGACTTTATCAACGGATTTATTGAAGTGTATGGTGACCCGCTAGGCTTTAAAGCATCGTGGGAAGGTATTGTGGAGTATAAAGACCAGGAAGCAACACGCCGAACTCGTCTTATCAGTGACAATGCACAATGGTTTGAAGACCATTCGCCTGTTGATCAACGATTTAAAAAAGCCGAAGTGCGAGGCGTTACAGCCAATGTTGTCTGCGCTGCTATGCTTGGAGGAGACGAATATCCTTCTACAGCCATTGGCATAAACTTGCCTAATGCCGACTGGATTAGGGCGCAACATGGGTCGAAAAGCGTTACCATCAGCAATATTACCGACGCATATAATAAAGCTGCAAAGGGCAATGGATTTAAAGAAGAATTTGTGATTGACGAGGATACGCGTGAAATGATTTCACGATATGGTGACATTTGCGATAATTTGCACACTGATTTGCACGAATGCTTGGGACACGGAAGTGGAAAATTGCTGCCAGGAGTTAGTCCTGATGCCTTGAAAGCCTATGGCAACACTATCGAAGAAGCCCGAGCCGACCTCTTTGGTTTGTATTATCTGGCCGATGATAAGCTGTTGGAATTAGGACTGGTGCCCGACAAAGAGGCTTACCGCGCTCAATATTATACGTACATGATGAATGGTCTAATGACTCAACTTACACGCATTGAGACTGGTAAAAACATCGAAGAAGCACACATGCGTAACAGAGCACTTATCGCACACTGGGTGTTAGAACATGGAAAAGACGCTGCCGAGTTGGTTGTGCTTAATAACAAGACCTTCATTAAGATTAATAACTACGAGCAATTACGCCATTTATTCGGTGATTTGCTGGCTGAAGTGCAGCGGATAAAGAGCGAAGGCGATTTTAATGCAGCAAGAGAACTGGTTGAAAAATATGCGGTTAAAGTAGACACTAAACTTCATTCAGAAGTATTAGAACGCTTTGCAGAATTAGATATTGCCCCTTATAAAGGCTTTATTAACCCTGTATATCAGCTCGTTCACAACGAAGTTGGCGAAGTCGTTGATGTGAAAGTAGATTACACCGAAGCTTACGACGCTCAAATGCTTCGTTACTCTAGTGAATTTGGCTTTCTAGTTTAGAAAAGAACATCTTGATTAATGTAAAGTACAACATAATGGAGTGGGGTATAACAACAGATAAGTAAGTGCAAATCTTAATCAAGTTTGCGCAACAAGCTTAACTACACCACCATTTTTAAACGTAGCATAAAACAATGAACGAAGATACACATAGTAAACTAATGGCTATAAAGCAGTCGTTCCGTCTTTTTATGGATGGTACGACATCGCGATCTATGGCTCAAAAAGGGTTGGGATATAAAATAAACTGGGGAGTGCCTTTTCACGAACTGCGTAAGATGGCCATGCCTTACGCACCCAATTATGACCTTGCCATAGAATTATGGAAAGAAAATATTCGCGAATGTAAGATTATGGCAACCTTAATTATGCCAGCCGAACGTATGTCTATTGAACTAATTGATGTGTGGACAGACCAGCCCATTCAACAAGAACTGGCAGAAATGTTGGCTTTTAATCTGTTGCAACATGTAAATTTCGCACCCACATTGGCCTATCAATGGATGGCTAGTAATCGCCCCGACCGCCAGATATGCGCATATCAACTTCTGGCACGACTCTTTATGAAGGGCAGCGAACCCAACGAACGTGGATTAGACGAATACCTAGACCAAGTATCTATTGCTTTACAGCACGAGAACCTAGGCGTAAGGCATGCTGCTAACGCCAGTTTGCAGAAGTTGGCCATGCTCAATGAAGGTTATGAGCAGCGAGTTAACGAGTTGTTGGATGGTCTACAGACTCCCTAATTGAGTCATAACAGTAGCATGTGAAGCATGCACTTTAAGTTACTAAATACATTTTTGTCTTGAATAGTATGCTTTTCAGATATTTATCGTAACTTTGTAGGGCATCATGCCATGCATATCCATGCTACATCGGCATAGCATTTGCAAGAAATAAACAATACACATATTATAATATGAAGACAGGAAAAGTAGACGTTCTTCTGGGATTGCAGTGGGGCGACGAAGGCAAAGGAAAGGTTGTAGACGTGCTAACACCACAATATGATGTTGTTGCACGCTTCCAAGGAGGACCAAACGCTGGTCATACGCTAGAGTTTAACGGTCAAAAATACGTCTTGCGAAGCATCCCTTCTGGCATTTTTCAAGGCGGAAAGACTAACATCATTGGCAATGGCGTGGTGCTAGCTCCTGACTTGTTCATGGCCGAAGCAAAGGAGCTGGAAAAAAGTGGGCACAACTTAAAGAAATGTTTACACATCTCAAAGCGCGCACACCTTATCATGCCAACCCACAGAGTGCTAGATGCCGCCTACGAAGCATTGAAAGGCGACAAGAAAGTTGGCACCACTGGCAAAGGAATTGGTCCTACTTACACTGATAAAGTTTCACGTTCTGGCCTACGTGTTGGCGACATCTTCGAAGGTTTTGAAGAGAAATACGCCCAACATAAAGAACGCCATCTCAGCATTTTGCGCAGCATGAACTATACCGACTTCGATATTACAGAAGTCGAAAAGAACTGGATGGAAGGCATTGCATACATGCGTGAGTTCAATATTGTAGATAGCGAATTCGAACTGAACACCCTTTTATCTCAAGGAAAATCTATACTATGTGAGGGAGCACAAGGAACAATGCTCGATGTTGACTTTGGTAGCTATCCTTACGTAACATCGTCTAACACCATTACAGCCGGAGCATGCGCAGGTTTGGGTATCGGTCCTAATAAAATTGGTGATGTTTATGGCATTATGAAAGCCTATTGCACACGTGTTGGTGCAGGCCCTTTCCCTACAGAACTATTCGATGAAACAGGCAAAAAACTTCGCGACCTGGGTCATGAGTATGGAGCCGTAACGGGTAGAGAACGTAGATGCGGATGGATTGACCTGGTGGCATTGCGCTATTCTATTATGATAAATGGTGTAACACAGCTCATCATGATGAAGAGCGACGTGCTCGACACCTTCGAAACCATTAAGGCATGCGTGGCTTATGAGTATAACGGCCAACGTCTCGACCACTTCCCATTCGACATCGAACACGGCATTACTCCCGTTTACGAAGAATTGAAAGGCTGGCAAACCGACATGACGCAGTTCACAAGCGAAGAACAATTCCCCGAAGCATTCAAAGATTACGTTGAATTCTTGGAAAAACAACTGCAAACACCTATCAGAATTATTTCTATCGGCCCAGATAGAAGTCAAATAATCGTTAGAAACAAATAATGAACAAACCATCCATACCCAAAGGAACAAGAGACTTTTCGCCAGCCGAAATGGCTAAGCGTAATTACATCTTCAACACCATTAAGGATGTTTATGTCCTGTACGGCTATCAACAAATCGAAACACCATCCATGGAAACTTTGCAAACGCTCATGGGTAAGTATGGTGAAGAAGGGGATAAGTTGCTCTTCAAAATACTCAATTCGGGCGATTTCATCGGAAAACTACCTTCCGAAGAATTTGTAAGTGACAATGTTCTAAAACTAGCAGCCAAGATCTGCGAGAAAGGATTACGTTACGACCTTACCGTACCTTTTGCACGCTACGTCGTTATGCACCGCGATGAACTGCAAATGCCATTTAAACGCTACCAAATTCAACCCGTTTGGCGTGCCGACCGCCCACAAAAGGGTAGGTACAGAGAGTTTTATCAGTGCGATGCCGACGTTGTTGGGTCGGACTCTTTGCTGAACGAAGTGGAACTGATACAAATTATCGACACTGTTTTCACTAAGTTTGGAATCAATGTTCAGATAAAAGTTAACAACAGAAAAATACTTGCGGGTATTGCCGAATACATTGGACAGCCCGATAAAATCGTTGATATCACCGTAGCTATAGATAAACTCGACAAGATTGGTGTTGACGCAGTAA
The DNA here is from genome assembly GCF_937990675.1 of Hoylesella shahii. NCBI lineage: Bacteria > Pseudomonadati > Bacteroidota > Bacteroidia > Bacteroidales > Prevotellaceae > Hoylesella > Hoylesella shahii. The sequence continues at coordinate 24,067 of NZ_CALKQY010000030.1, forward strand.
ATGCAGAAATGCTTGCAAATGGCATCTCTGAAGAAGCAGTAAGTAAGTTGCAACCTATACTTACCATGTCGGGAACAAATAAAGAGAAGCTGGAAACCATCGCTCAAACTATCGCTACGTCTGAAATTGGCGTGAAAGGAGTAGAGGAGACTCGCTTTATCCTTGAGAAGGTAGAAGCTGTTGGAGTGCAAAACGAACTACAATTAGACTTAACTTTGGCTCGCGGTCTGAACTATTATACAGGTGCAATATTTGAAGTTAAAGCTAAAGACGTGGCTATAGGTAGTATTACAGGAGGTGGTCGATACGACAACCTTACCGGAATATTCGGTATGCCAGGACTAAGTGGTGTGGGAATAAGCTTCGGAGCCGACCGCATCTATGATGTACTGAACACTCTCGACCTTTATCCACAAAACGCAACACAAACCACACAAGTGCTGTTTATCAACTTTGGCGAGGCAGAAGCCAACTTCTGTCTACCTATTGCAACAAAAGTACGGGCTGCAGGCATATCTGTTGAGCTGTATCCCGATAGTGCTAAGATGAAAAAACAGATGGCATACGCCAACTCAAAAAACATTCCCTTTGTGGTTCTGGCGGGAGAAAGCGAAATTAATCAAGGCAAAGTTACGCTGAAAAATATGCTCACGGGCGACCAGCAACTAGTTTCAGCAGAAGAACTAATCGCTATTGTTACACCTAATTAATTCTAAGCCAGCTTATTATTATGGAGATGGACGTTTATCAACAGCTGCTCGCAAACGGCATAAGACCGTCTGCGCAGCGGCTAGCCATCATGAATTACTTGCTCACTCATCGAACGCATCCCACAATAGACGAAGTTTATCAAGGATTGTGCAACGAAATAAAGACTCTTAGTAGAACCACGGTTTACAATACATTAAGAATGTTTGCCGAAAAAAAACTGGCACAAATGATTACTATCAACGAACACCATGTGTGTTATGATGGCTGTACCAATCCGCACAAACATTTTTATTGTAATCGGTGTGGACATGTTTTCGACATCTTTGATGAAACATCTGAAAAACATTCAGTATCGCAGAACATTGATGGACATCACATAATTGAGACGCAAATTTATTATCGAGGTGTCTGCAAATACTGTTTGAGTAAGGAACTTTTAGAGTGTGGCAACTAGAAATTAACACCAAATACTTGCAAAAGGGCATAATCTAAGTTATCAGAATCGGCATATTGACAAGTTATTGTTCATCAGGCAATTATAAAACTATAATACCAATTATGATAAATAAGGTGCGATTATTGCCCTCGCAAATGTTAAAAGTGTGCTAAAACCAAATGTAATACGCTGTTAATGCGTGCTAATTGCTTGTATTTTAGTATCTTTGCAGCGTTTTTCAAACAACATAAAGTCTAACTTTATTAATTATTTTATTTATTATTTATGTCTAATTTAAAAAATGTACAGCCGCTGAGCGATTTCAACTGGCAAGAGTTTGAGAACGGCAGCCCTGTAGAAGTAAGCAAGGATGCTCTTGAAAAGGCTTACGATGAAACCCTTAACAAGGTTTCAGAGCATCAAGTTGTTGACGGTACTGTTATCTCCGTTGACAAAAAGGAAGTAATTGTTAACATCGGCTACAAGAGCGACGGTGTTATCCCCGCTTCCGAATTCCGATACAATCCCGAACTCAAAGTCGGCGACACTGTTGAGGTTTACATCGAAAATCAAGAAGACAAAAAAGGTCAACTGATTCTTTCGCACAAGAAGGCACGTCTTAGCAAGAGCTGGGAACGTGTTAACGCCGCTCTTGAAAACGAAGAAGTTATTCAAGGTTATATCAAGTGTCGCACTAAGGGTGGCATGATTGTTGACGTCTTCGGAATTGAAGCCTTCCTTCCAGGAAGCCAAATCGACGTTCATCCTATCAGGGATTACGACGTATTTGTTGGCAAAACCATGGAGTTCAAGGTTGTTAAAATCAACCAAGAGTTCCGCAACGTGGTTGTTTCGCACAAGGCTCTTATCGAAGAAGAACTTGAAGCACAGAAGAAAGAAATCATTTCAAAGCTCGAAAAAGGTCAAATCCTTGAGGGTACGGTTAAGAATATCACCACTTATGGTGTATTCGTTGACCTCGGTGGTGTTGACGGACTCATCCACATTACCGACCTTTCTTGGGGTCGCGTAAGCGATCCTCACGAAGTGGTAAGCTTGGATCAGAAGATAAATGTGGTTATTCTCGACTTTGATGACGAAAAGCGTCGCATTGCATTAGGTCTGAAACAACTTACACCCCATCCATGGGATGCACTCGACCAAAGCCTCAATGTGGGCGATCACGTTAAAGGTAAGGTGGTTGTTATCGCAGATTACGGAGCATTCGTTGAGATTGCACCTGGTGTAGAAGGTTTGATTCACGTTTCAGAAATGTCGTGGAGCCAACACCTTAGAAGCGCTCAAGATTTCATGCACGTTGGTGATGAGGTAGAAGCTGTTATCCTGACACTAGACAGAGACGAACGCAAGATGTCACTCGGCATTAAGCAATTGAAAGACGACCCATGGGAAACCATCGAAGTTAAATACCCTGTTGGAAGCAAGCACACCTCTAAGGTTAGAAACTTCACTAACTTTGGTATCTTCGTTGAGCTCGAAGAAGGCGTAGACGGACTCATCCACATCAGCGACCTTTCATGGACTAAGAAGGTGAAACATCCTTCTGAATTCACACAAGTTGGTGCTGAAATCGAAGTCGTTGTTCTCGAAATAGATAAAGAGAACAGACGTTTGAGCCTTGGTCACAAACAACTCGAAGATAATCCATGGGATACTTATGAAACACTCTACACTCCTGGAAGCGTTCATAGGGGTAAGATCTCTGAAATGATGGATAAGGGTGCTGTTATCACGCTTAACGAAGGTGGCGAAGGTTTTGCTACTCCCAAGCACCTTGTTAAGGAAGATGGAACTCAAGCTCAACTTGGCGAAGAACTCGAATTCAAGGTTATCGAGTTTGTTAAGGAAACCAAGCGTATAATTCTTTCGCACAGCCGCACCTTCGAAGAAGGCAAAGACGATGTCAAACCCGTAAGAAAACAACACGCTGCCAAGAAGGCTGATGCTTCTGTTCAAATCAATAATGTTGCTGCTGGTACTACACTTGGTGATATTGATGTTTTGGCAGACCTGAAGGCAAAACTTGAAAAAGGTAAATAAAAACCATTGCCCCTAGGGGCTAATTCCTTCTATTTAAATTGATGCGCGCGCGGGATATATTCCTTGCGTGCGCATTTTTTTTAATGAAATGGCCCTACGCATCATCTCAAAATGCATGGTTTAATGAATCAAGGTTAAAACAAAAACTTTTATACACCGTTACTATCATGCATATTGCATAAATTAACTATATGTTTTAATGCAGATATGCCAAGAATAAATTATTCTTTCCAGAGGGATGGATTTGAATTAAATATAAAGTTAATCATTTCTATTTTTCTACTAACTATTCTTCTATCTTATTTGTTAAAATTGGTAAATAATATTTACAAAATATAATGCTAGTGACGACCTATTCTAGCGAAAGCAGACCCTAATAAACATGTTTTTTGAACTAATTTGGGACTTTCGTCATTAAATTTTGCGCTAAATTTTAGCCCCAATTTGGCATTTTGTACCATTTAGCCTTTCTATTTGCTCTCCTACCTTCTTTTTTTTATCACTCCAAAAGCAGCTTTTTGTAGTCAAATAGTAACTTTTGGGAGAAGTTTTTACTAATAAAGTTTGCGCTTTTTAACTCTTAGTGCAGTCATAATATTTTCCACAATCTGCAATTTGCTGCATTTAACCTTGCGTTTTGCACGAGTTAGCACTGCGTTTTGTAGGAGTTAGCACTGCGTTTTGCATGAGTTAGCATTGCGTTTTGTAGGAGTTAGCACCCCATTTTGCAGCAAAAATCCGTTTTTTTTGCTGTAAACAGGCAAATATTAACCACAAACACGTTTTTTATCTTCATATATTCGTGTTGACAGAATTTACAAGTGAGCATGATTTGATCAAGTCAAACCTTCGCGAGAGTTGAATATTTAGAGGCGAGTGAGCAGTCGGTGAGAAAAAAGACGCTCATAATGTTAAAATTTATACCAAATATTTTACATCGGAAATAGACGTTATAATTTAAATCCCAATCGAGCAAACTTAGAGATTGGGATTTAAACATCATAGAAAGCAGTATTAAACTTGAGAAAAAATACCCCAGCCTATCAAGTCTTTAACAACTTCGCCCGCAACTATAATCCCTGCAGCTGCAGGCACGAAAGCATTACTAGCCGGCACGCTATTCTTACCTTTTGATTTATGTGCACCCTCATTTGCATCGGCATTAGCATTAATTATATCATTCTCTTTGATTTGTACATGGCTAGCCCCCATTGGCTTGAGTGGTTTCTCTTCGCTAAAAACCACTTTAACTCCCTCTATGCCCAGTGCTCTCAACTTCTTTCTAATCACTTTAGCCAAGGGGTCCATATTGGTTTTTGAGATATCTGCCACTTTAAATCCCGTTGCATCCATCTTATTAGCGGCCCCCATACTTGATATGTAAGGCACATCCAACATTTTGCAGCGCCTAATTAGTTCAACTTTAGCGGTGATGGTGTCTATACAATCCACAACATAATCATATTTGTTCAAGTTTATCTCGTCTGCATTTTCGGGCAAATAAAACATCTTGTATGCGCCAACCACGCACTTGGGATTTATGTCATGGATACGTTTTTTAATCACATCAACCTTTGCTTGTTCAAGCGTTGAATGCAAAGCAATAACTTGCCTATTAAGATTAGTTATGTTAACGGTGTCTGCATCAAACACATCGATGTTTCCTACTCCACTTCTAGCCAGCACTTCAACTGCATAGCCCCCCACTCCGCCAACACCAAAAACAGCCACTTTAGAGGCTTTAAGTTTGTCGACGGCATCTTGTCCAATAAGCATTTGGGTTCGGCTAAATTGATTTTCCATCTTATCTTGCTTCGATTTTTGGTTTATGATTTGTATTAAAATGTTATGTAAAGGCATCCCTAAAGCGGGAATTCTACAACAAAGTTACATTGAATATTATTTTTCAAGCGTGCCTAGCAACTTAATTTTCCAAAAAGAGTGCCATTTTTCCTCTAAATCAGTAGAATAGTTGAGTATTGAATAAAGATCGTTTACATCTTTATGGTAAGCAAAACAACGATTAACGCCTTGGATAATCCAATTCAATATTTCTTTTTCTGTAAGGTCTAACTGATTATGCAATACATATTTCACTAGTTCGTCCATTCTTAACTTGTCGAACAATGCATTTTCAAATAAAGAATAGCAAAAAGTGTCTTCCCTTTCATCGTCTTTATTAGCAATAATCAAGCTTTGATGTCTTTGTCTTGTTGTCATACCCATGGAATTTTGCTGCACATCAAGTTTAATCTCATTTGGAATATAACACGTTGCGCACAAATGATGCACCAAAGTTAGTAAGAAATGTAAAGCCGTGCAAGAGAATAAATAAGCTATTGCGCTATAACACAAACAAAATTCGTAACTTTGTGGATAATATGAAGAAATATTCGTTTTTGTTTGTATTGTTTGCCGTCTCAATTATTCTTGCTTGCGGTGGCAAACAGGTTAATACACAAGGGAGCGAGGCAGACACGCTCCACTTTAAGTATGCCCAAAATATTGTAATGATTAAACAGGCGGGAGCAACTATCGTTGAGTTGAAAAACCCATGGACAAACAATACGCTGTTGCATCGCTACATTTTATTAAGTGATAGTGCTAATTTTCCAAACAGAAAGGTTGATGACACACCAACAACCATTATCAAAAAGGGTAACCATAGGGCCATTGTTTGTCCTTCGGCACATGCAACATTGCTAAACATGCTAGCGGCCCAGCAACAAATTGTTGGCGTGTGCGATTTTAAATACATGGTATCGCCCCAATTGCAGCAATTGGTAAAATCAAGAAAGGTGGCTGATTGCGGAGAAAGCATGAACCCCGATATTGAAAAAATGATAGAAACACGTGCCGACCTAATACTGGTATCGCCTTTCGAGAATAGCGGTGGTTATGGAAAGCTAGATAAAACTGGTATTGCTATCATAGAATGTGCCGACTATATGGAAACTTCTCCCCTTGGCAGAGCTGAATGGATGAAGTTTTATGGACTTTTGTTTGGTTGTGAACAAACGGCAGATTCGCTGTTCATGGAGGTGGAAAAGAACTATATGGAACTGACGGAAGCTGCGAAAAAAGAACATGAAAGGCCTACAATACTAACCGAAAAACTTACGGGAACGGTTTGGTACGTACCTGGTGGACAAAGTACGATGGGGCGGATGGTAGCCGATGCGGGAGCAACTTATCCCTTTTTAGACAATAAACAGAGTGGAAGTTTGGCCTTGCCACTAGAAAAAGTGCTAGAAGAAGCGCGTTCGGCAGACATCTGGTTGATAAAGTACAACGCTCCAACCCCACTCACTTACTCGCAGATGCTAGGTGAGAATAAGGGATATGCCATGATAAAGGCTTTCAAAACACGGCGTGTTTACGGATGCAATGCGGCCATAAAGCCTATATTCGAGGAAACTCCGTTTCGCCCCGACTGGCTGCTGCAAGAGTTTGTTAACATAGCACACCCTTTAAAACAACCCTTTGTGGGACGCTATTTCGAACCTTTAAAATAATCGTAGCATGCGCCTAATTCCTGTAAAATTTGTCGTCCTGTTAGTATTTATCCTGATGTTGTTCGGGTTGAACCTCTTAATTGGCTCTGTTAGCGTGCCATTTAAAAGTGTCTTAAACATCATCTTGGGACAAAAAGGTGATAATGAATTATGGAATTATATTATCATCGAAAACCGATTGCCACAAGCACTCACAGCATTATGTTGTGGCGGAGCTTTGTCTGTCAGTGGTTTGATGCTTCAAACTGCTTTTCGCAACCCTTTAGCTGGTCCAGGGATATTTGGAATTAACAGCGGTGCAGCACTGGCAGTGGCTATTGTAATGCTTTTTTTAGGTGGCAATGTGTCTATAGAAACGGTGAATTTAAGTGGATTCACAGCCATCTTATTCGCCTCGTTTACTGGTGCAATCATCGTAACTCTTATTATATTAGCTTTCTCTATGCGTGTTCGCAACAATGTTTCCTTGCTTATTATTGGTATTATGATTGGCTATTTAGCTTCGTCAGGAATATCTTTACTTAACTTTTTCGCTACCGACCAGGGTGTAAAATCCTATCTTATTTGGGGTATGGGCAGCTTTGGTGGTGTCTCGTTAGCAAACATTCCCTTTTTCTGCACAACAATATTATTGGGTTTGGCTTGTTCTTTACTTCTTATTAAACCGCTTAATGCCCTCACCTTAGGTGAGCAATATGCTCAAAGTTTGGGTGTTAATGTGGGCCGAACACGTTTTGCATTACTTGCAGTTACAGGCGTGTTAACAGCCGTAACAACTGCATTCTGCGGTCCAATTTCCTTTATTGGTTTAGCCATACCACATCTTGCCCGGTTGATAACTGGCACTGAAGACCATCGCCTACTCTTACCTGCAACCATTCTTCTAGGCTGTGGAGTGGCCCTACTTTGTTCGTTACTTTGCTATCTACCACCAAGGGGAGGCATTATTCCCTTAAACGCTATCACTCCATTAATTGGTGCACCGGTAATTGTGTATATCATGATAAAGGTGAAAAGGTGAAAGAGTTAAACACATATTTGTCTGCTGTAAGCTAATTCGTAAGTTTGTCAACAAATCAACTAGTTAACTCGTCCACTCAATAATACATCTGTTCACCATGCTGTTAACTTATACACTCAACATTTTAAAGTCGTACTACTTTTTGTTTTTGTAATACGCGGCCATCACAAAACGTATGTCTTCATAACTTATATCCTGACTAACTTCAGCTTTCACTTCACTAGCAGTTTTCTTTTCTTCAGAATGTTTCATCAAATAACGGGTTATCTCTTGCCGTTTCTTCTCGTTAACAAACTGTGAAATTTCGATAGTGCCTTCGCCTACATAATGCGCTAAATGACCGTAAATAGTGGAAGTTGACAGCTCGCGACGTTTGGCTATTTCGCCAACACTCATCCCTAAACGATAGAGATTAAAGGTTGCCAATTTTGTATCAATCTTGGGCTTTGTCTCCTTAACCTTCTTCACACTACCCTTTACATCATCCAATGCACCCAAGAGCAATTTTGCTTTAGCCAATAGGTAATCGCTTACGTCAAACATCACGTCCTCCCTACTCTCGTATTTAAGCAAATTCCATTTAACATCTAGCACTTCATTTACATCTGCATAACGTTCTTTAAGCGTTTTCTTCAGTGCCTTATTATCGGTATCTATTTTACTTTTCCGATGAAAGTCAAGCAACAACCCCACCCGTTTATGAAAATAAGCAGCTCCCGAACGAATACGTTGCAATACATCTTTACTTATTTCGGATTCGTGGTTCGCTACCAACATCTGCGTGTATTGCCCTCTAAACTTAGCAGCCACTGCCACCATCTCGTTAAGTATGGGCCTAGTTTGTCGATATTCTTGAAGTAAACGTGGATATTTACGCGCAAAATGTTCATCAATAAAACGTGTCATGCGTTCGAATGCGATGCCAATGGGTCTGAAGTCGAATAGTTCGTCAATTAAATACAGCTCGTAAGCACGCTGCATTTGCACAAGGACTTCTTTGGTGGGTTTAGAAGCAGAGGCGTCTTGGTTAAACCGAGTTATCTTTTCATCGCAGATAACAGCACTAGCAGAAAGTGGCGCATTAAGCACTAAGCCTTCTAACGTTTTACAACGGCTCAAAGCAACATATGTTTGTCCATGGGCAAACGAGTGTTGCGCATCGATAATGGCATGTTCAAAAGTAAGTCCTTGACTTTTATGAATGGTAACAGCCCATGCCAATCGCAAAGGGAATTGTTTAAAAGTGCCTTCCACTTCCTCTTCAATCTCGTGCGTCTCTTTGTTTAAAACATATTTTGTATTGGTCCATTCTTCGGGTTGGAGTTCGATTAACTCTCCCGTCTCATTACCTTTTACAGTTATACTGCGTGTATTTACTGTCACCACTTTGCCCAGCATGCCATTATAGTAACGCCCTTTGCCGGTACTATCGTTCTTAACAAACATCACCTGTGCATTGTTTTTTATTTCAAGCACAAACTCTGTGGGGTAAGATTGTTCGGGAAAAACGCCCGTTATTGAGGCCTTGTAAAGTCTGGTTGTTCCTGGAAGCTCGGCCAACTTACTTTCATTGATATTCTGCGCCTGATAATTGTGAGTAACTAGACGAATATAATCTTCGCCAGAAGGTGGAACAAAATTGGGTATGTATCTGCTATTAAGTTTGTTAAAGGTGTTTTCGTCGGCTTTGTTATCACGAATTTTATTCAGTAGAGAAAGAAATTCCTGATCGTTCTGTCTATACACCTGTTTCAGTTCTATAGTTATGTATCCCATCTGCTTAAGGGCAAGGCTAGAAAAGAAGTAAGGGGAGTCGTAATAAGTGCTTAAAAAGGTCCACTCTTCATCCTTCACTACGGGTGGAAGTTGTTGTAAGTCACCTATAAGTAGCAGTTGCACACCACCGAAAGGCTTGCTTCTATCTCGATATCTACGTAAAACCATATCCACCGAATCTAGCAAATCGGCCCTTACCATACTTATTTCGTCAATTACCAATAAGTCGAGCGTTCGCAATATGCGCTGTTTTTCCTTGCTAAGTCTGTAAATTCCATCAGTTTTAAACGTAGCATTTGGAGTGTAGGGTGCAAAAGGAAGTTGGAAAAATGAATGAATGGTAACACCATTTGCATTGATAGCTGCAATACCCGTTGGCGCCACTACAACCATTCGTTTAGGAAGTTTGTCTTTCAGTGTACGCAAGAAGGTGGTTTTACCTGTACCTGCTTTTCCGGTAAGGAAAATGCTAGTGCCTGTGTTTTTTACAAACTGCCAGGCTAAATTCATCTCATCATTCTTCATTTTATATCTATTGGTTTAGTGTGCAGATGCAAGCACGTAACGAAAAGTAAAGGTTAAGGATTTTAATATCAACTACTTATTAAATAGTAATTTATGACTATACCTTGAGAAGATAAAATAACATAAGAAAAGCATTGCTCTCAGTTTGACAGACACAGGAAAGAATGCAGCGCATTAAATCTCAGTTCCTTTTTCTAGTTTATCGGCCAAGCCATTTGCAGCATCTTCTATAAGATCGAGCGCGTAGAAAAAATCTTTTTCGTTACCGTAATATGGGTCGGGAATAAGTTTTGCAGCGGGATGCTTTGTAGCATAATTCACCAGCATCTTCACTTTAGCCATATCGTTTGCGTCGCTAGTCTTTTGTGAAAGCATTTTCCAATTCTCATTATCCATGACAAAAATATGGTCAAAACGTTTGAAATCTTCTTCAGAGAACTGCCTTGCCCTGCTATTAAAACTAAATCCGCGTGCATTACCACATTTTCTCATACGGCTGTCGGGTAACTCGCCCACATGCCAGCCACCAATTCCTGCTGAGTCTACTTCAAATAAGTTCGCCATACCACGGTCTTCCAGCACCTGCTTCATCACACCCTCTGCAGCTGGCGACCTACAAATGTTTCCCAAACAAACAAACAGCAACTTGCTTTTTACTTTAACTTCCATGTTGTTGTGTATAATAATGAATAGTGCAAACTTACTAAAAAAAGGTATATTAAGCAAGCATAGTAATGAAAACAATACAACTTCTCTCCTATTTGCCTGAAGATGTACCAACAAAAACATCCCACCACACAACTGGCAGGATGTTATCAAAAGTTGTAATGGGCACGAAATGTTAGCCCAAATATTTCATTAAGATTTTTGCATTACCGCTATCTCGTAGTTTAGCAATGCTCTTTTCTCTAATTTGCCTTACGCGTTCACGGGTCAATCCCAATTGGTCGCCAATCTCTTCAAGACCTTTTTCGTGGCAACCAATACCAAAACATTCGCGTATAATGGTAATTTCTCTGTCTTTAAGCACCTTAGCCAGCACACTGTTTAGTTCTAAAGCCATCGACTCATGGTCTGCCTGTTTGTCAGTTCTACTGTCATCTCCAGATGCCATAACGTCAAGCATACAGTTGTCTTCGCCGTCTTGGAAAGGCGCATCAATACTTACGTGATGACCATCTGCCATTAAGCTTTGCCCAATTTTCTCCTCATCGAGATTGGTTGCATCCGACAATTCAGAAACAGAAGGATGTCGTTGATTCTCCTGTTCAAACTTATTAATCTCGTGATTGATTTTGTTGAGCGAGCCAACTTGGTTCAATGGTAGCCTCACGATACGACTTTGTTCAGCGATTGCTTGCAAGATGCTTTGACGAATCCACCAAACAGCATACGAGATAAACTTAAAGCCGCGCGTTTCATCGAACTTCTGCGCAGCCTTAATTAGCCCAATATTACCCTCGTCAATCAAGTCGGTGAGTGTAAGACCTTGATGTTGATACTGTTTCGCAACAGAAACAACGAAGCGCAGATTGGCTGTAACCAGTTCGTTTTTTGCCTTTTCACCCTCAGGACCACCTTTTCTAATCTTTTGAGCAAGTTCTATTTCCTCATCGATTGAAATCAATGGGGCTCTACCTATTTCAACAAGATATTTGTCAAGTGCCTCGCTAGAGCGATTGGTAATGCTTTTTTGAATTTTTAATTGCCTCATTTTAAAACCTCACATCTAATTTAATGTCTGTTGACTTATTACTAAAACATGCCGTAAAACCTTGCAAAGTTAATAAAAAAAAACCACATATGCAAGTATTTCGTCCTTCTTATACATCCAAAAAACATGCCAGACCTTCTATATGTCAAAAAGAAATGACTAAATGTTTTTGTTTACTTAAAAAAAAACGCTAACTTTGCCTGCAGTGAAAGCTTGGAAAGATAAGCATACAGCACATAATGAACGATAAAAGCGAATAGTTATTGCGTGACATTCACTAAATAAGAACAATTAACATCTAGCATTAAACATGATGTGTTGCTTCAAATAATTAATAACCAGCATAAGACAAGGGGGTGTGCAGGTCGTAAAACACGCGTTGACGATTGCGAATACCGCACAACATGAAGACGAAATTCCTCGTTTTACTGCCACCAACCTATTAAGGAAATATAAATAACGATTTTATGAGCTTGAATAATTTTAATCATCTCGTCATCATGGCAGGTGGAGTTGGTAGTAGGTTCTGGCCAATGAGCACCGAAGAGAAACCAAAACAGTTTATCGACGTTCTTGGCACAGGCCGTTCGCTGTTGCAACTCACGCTCGATAGGTTTTCAACTGTATGTCCCCTATCGAATATTTGGGTTGTTACCAACAAAAAATATCAAAGCGTGGTGGCAGAACAGCTACCCGAAATCGACCCAACGCACATCCTACTCGAGCCTTGTAGACGCAACACCGCTCCCTGCATCGCTTATGTAAGCTGGCGAATTAAGAAAGAATGCCCCAATGCAAACATCATTGTCACACCTAGTGACCATGTGGTTGCCAATGTGCAGGAATTTAGACGCGTGGTTACCTCATGCCTTAAGTTCACAAGCGAAACAGATGCTATACTCACTTTGGGTATGAAACCCACTCGCCCCGAAACTGGGTACGGATATATTCAGGCCGACTTGAGCGTTAATTCGGCCCGCAACACCGAGGTGTTTAGAGTTGATTCGTTTCGCGAAAAACCCGACCTGCCCACAGCCATAGAATATATTAGCAAAAGCAACTATTTTTGGAATGCTGGCATCTTTATTTGGAGCGTACACACCATCGTTAACGCCTTCAGAGTTTATCAACCTGCATTGAGCAAAATCTTCGAAGGGTTGATGCCCTACTATGGCACACCCGGAGAGCAAGCTAAAATAGATGAAGCTTATCCTCAATGCGAAAACATCTCGGTGGACTATGCTATTATGGAAAAGGCCGAAGAGATTTTCGTTTGCCCTGCTGAGTTTGGATGGAGCGATTTGGGTACTTGGGGAAGCCTTTGGGAGCAATCAAAACGCGACCTTTATGGCAATGCCTGCATCGGAAACAATATTAAAATGTTCGATTCGCACAACTGTATCGTGCACACCACTCAACAACAGCGCGTGGTTATACAAGGACTAGACGATTGCATTGTAGCCGAACAAGATGGCGTTTTGCTTATCTGCAAGCGTAGCGAAGAACAACGTATCAAACAATTCAGCGAATAACACACTAAAAATATGGAAAGAAAAGTAGCACTCATTACGGGTATCACCGGTCAAGATGGAAGTTACCTGGCTGAGTTCTTAACTGAAAAAGGTTACGATGTACACGGATTACTAAGGCGTTCGTCGTCGTTTAATACTGGAAGAATTGAACATCTCTACCTAGACGAATGGGTTAGGGACATGAAAAAACAGCGCCCCATAAATCTTCATTGGGCCGACATGACTGATTCTTCGTCTCTTATTCGTATCATTGGTGAAGTTCGACCAACTGAAATTTATAACTTGGCTGCTCAAAGCCATGTAAAAGTGTCGTTCGAAGTTCCCGAATACACCGCTGATGTTGATGCCACGGGCGTGTTAAGACTACTTGAAGCTGTGCGCATCTGCGGACTTGAGAAACAATGTCGCATATACCAAGCATCTACTTCCGAACTTTATGGTAAGGTGCAAGAGGTTCCGCAGAAAGAAACCACTCCTTTCTATCCTCGTTCACCCTACTCGGTGGCCAAACTTTATGGTTATTGGATTGTAAAAAATTATCGTGAAAGCTATGATATGTATTGCTGTAACGGCATTTTGTTCAATCACGAGAGCGAGAGAAGAGGCGAAACGTTCGTTACACGAAAGATTACGCTTGCTGCTTGTCGTATTAAACAGGGATTCCAAGACAAACTTTACTTGGGTAATCTAGATGCTAAACGCGACTGGGGTTATGCAAAAGACTATGTGGAATGTATGTGGATGATGCTACAACAAGAACAACCGGAAGACTTTGTCATTGCTACTGGAGAAATGCACACTGTGCGCGAGTTCTGCGAACTAGCCTTTAAAGAAGCAGGGATTGACATCCGCTGGGAAGGACAGGGTGTAAACGAGAAGGGTTTTGACGTACAAACCAACCGTGTTCTTATTGAGGTCGACCCCAAATATTTTCGTCCTTGCGAGGTGGAACAGCTTCTTGGCGACCCCACTAAGGCTAAAACGCTTCTGGGATGGAACCCCACGAAGACGTCTTTCAAGCAATTGATTAAGAAAATGGTGGAACACGATATGCATTTTGTTAAAAAATTGCATCTCAAGGCACAATTACCCGAATAGTCCCACCCCACTTTATCTACAAAATGCTAAATAAAGATACAAAGATATATGTGGCCGGACACCGCGGACTTGTGGGTTCGGCCATTTGGAAGAACCTTGAAGCAAGAGGTTATCACAAACTTGTGGGCAGAACTCATGCTGAACTAGACCTCACCAACCAAGCCCAGGTGCGCGCCTTCTTCGACAAAGAGCAACCCGAAGCGGTGGTTTTGGCTGCTGCTCATGTGGGTGGCATCATGGCCAATTCGCTTTATCGAGCAGATTTCATTATGTTGAACATGCAAATGCAATGCAATGTTATCAGCGAATCGTACCGCCATAATGTTAAAAAGCTACTTTTCTTAGGCTCAACATGCATCTATCCCAAGAATGCCACGCAGCCTATAAAGGAAGATGAACTGCTTACTTCGCCTCTAGAATATACAAATGAGGAGTATGCATTGGCTAAAATTTCTGGTTTAAAGATGTGCGAAAGCTACAACTTACAATATGGCACTAACTATATTGCCGTGATGCCAACCAATCTTTATGGACCAAACGACAACTTCCACTTAGAAAATAGCCATGTAATGCCAGCCATGATGCGTAAAATTTATCTTGCCAAACTAATCAACGAGAAAGATTGGCAAGCTATACGCAGCGATTTAAATAAGCGCCCTGTAGAAGGCGTTGACGGCAATGCAGAAGAAGACACTATCTTGCAAGTGCTTTCTAAATATGGTATTACCAACAATGTGGTGCAATTGTGGGGGACAGGTAAACCACTTCGCGAATTTTTGTGGAGCGAAGACATGGCCGATGCCAGCGTTCACGTACTGCTTAACGTCAATTTTAGCGACATCATCGGAATCGAGAAATACTCTTCTGTGTTCTATGGAGCTGAAACTAACGGTCAAAACGACCGAAACTCTAACGCAGGACGAGGTGGCGCCATCCCCGCATTGGGCGAAATAAGAAACTGCCACATCAATGTTGGAACGGGAAAGGAAATTACTATTAAAGAATTGGCTATACTTATTGCAGAAGCTGTTGATTTTAAAGGTGAAATACAATTCGATTCAGGTAAACCTGATGGCACGCCACGCAAGCTAACCGACGTAACTAAGCTCCACAATTTAGGTTGGAATCACAGGGTAGAAATTAATGAAGGCGTAGCAAAACTCTTCGATTGGTACCAAAACGACTTAAAAGCATAATATCAACAGTATTCATTCTGTTGTGCTGCGGTGTTTTTTGCTTTGATATCTATTATAGATTTTAAATTATGGCTGTCCGGTAGAACCTTTTCATGCATAAAACGTTTTCACTAATGTCCCGTTAAAGTAGACTGATCGCTTTTTGAAATAGTTGAAATACAGTCTATTAAGCAGGCTTTTGAAATGAAACGGACTTGATTTTGTAACTTTGCAGTCAGATACAATTGACTGCTATGTTCCAAGACAAATACGTTTTTGCTCAACTTACCGCTTTTCTGAACAGGACTCAGTTTAACAACTACGTTCGCAAGTATGATGGCAATCGCTACGTGAAACACTTCACTTGTTGGAATCAACTGCTTGTAATGATGTTTGGTCAACTGAGTAATCGTGAGAGTCTTCGTGATTTGATTGTTGCTTTTGAAGCACATCGTTCCAAGCAATATCATCTTGGATTAGGTCGAGAACCTATTGCCAAAACGACTCTTGCATCAGCTAATCAGAATCGTGATTACAGGATCTTCGAAGATTTCGCCTTCTACATGATGAAGGAGGCTTGCGAGAAACGGTCAACCAATCTTCTGGATATCCCTGGAAAGAAATATGCATTTGATTCAACGACCATTCCTCTATGCCTCTCAACATTTTTTTGTACCTTTACATTATAATTCTTGCAGATATTTATGCTTAAACGTACATCC
>NZ_CALKQY010000031.1:0-67498 GCF_937990675.1 Hoylesella shahii
CAAATAATATATTACACTGACAAACAATTAGTTAGATATTTACTGAATATCCCTACTTAAAGGTGGTGCTGTTGAGTGAAACTAGTGTGTGTGTTGTCCATCTAACGATTGGTAAGGCTTGACGCTTACGGCAGAATTAGGAGATAATAGTAATGCTAAAAAGGATTTGGTTTTACGGCGTGCAAGCGCAAGCAAGGTGCAAGCCATAGGGGCATAGGCAAAAACAAAAAGCGGAACACCACAGATGAGTGTTCCGCTTTTATAGCTTTTGCCCTAAAGGGGCGTGCAAGGGGGGAGATAAACGGCTTATTCTTGTTTATCTTTGATGGCTTGCATAATTTTTGCTTCCAACTCTTCGCAGAGTTCGGGGTTGTCTTTAAGCAAAGTCTTTGTGGCGTCGCGACCCTGACCTAGTTTCGAATCATTGTACGAGAACCATGAGCCACTTTTCTTAATGATGTCGTATTCAACACCGAGGTCGAGAATTTCGCCCACCTTAGAGATGCCCTCGCCGAAGGTTATTTCGAACTCTGTTTTGCGGAAAGGCGGTGCAACCTTATTTTTTACCACCTTTACGCGTACTTGGTTGCCCACGATGTTGTCGCCATCTTTAATGCCTGTAACCTTGCGAATATCTAAGCGCACGCTGGCATAGAATTTCAAGGCGTTTCCACCAGTAGTTGTTTCGGGGTTGCCAAACATCACGCCGATTTTCTCGCGCAGCTGATTGATGAAGATACAGGTGGTGTTGGTTTTGCTGATGGTGGAAGTAAGCTTGCGCAGTGCCTGACTCATTAGTCGTGCTTGCAAGCCCACGTTGTTGTCGCCCATGTCGCCTTCAATCTCTTTTTTGGGTGTGAGGGCAGCCACCGAGTCGATAACAAGGATGTCGATGGCCGACGAGCGGATGAGTTGGTCGGCAATTTCGAGTGCCTGTTCGCCGTTGTCGGGTTGCGAAATCCAGAGATTGGCCACGTCAACCCCTAGTTTAGCAGCATAAAAGCGGTCGAATGCGTGTTCAGCATCAATAAAGGCAGCAATGCCACCAGCTTTTTGCGCTTCGGCAATGGCGTGAATAGCCAGTGTGGTTTTTCCAGACGATTCGGGTCCATAAATCTCGATGATGCGACCGCGAGGGTATCCGCCCACGCCCAGAGCCACGTCAAGGCCTATGCTACCCGTGGGTATAACCTCAACGTTTTCTATTTGTTCGTCGCCCATTTTCATAATAGAGCCCTTACCAAAGTCTTTTTCTATCTTGCTCATCGCCGCTTGAAGAGCCTTAAGCTTTGCTTCTTCGGGCGATAGTTGTTTTGCTTCTTCTTTTGCCATTTGTGGTTGTTTTAGGTATGCTGTGTTGGGTTTAAGGATTACAATTCAAGGTCGCCTCCAAACTCTTCGTTCCAAGGTAGGCCCTGAATGTTGAGTTGTTCCATGAATGGGTCTGGGTCGAACTCTTCCACGTTCCACACTCCGGGTTTGCGCCACAATCCTTTAAAGAACATCATTGCGCCAATCATAGCAGGTACGCCAGTGGTGTAGCTCACGCCTTGCATACCTGTTTCTTTGTAGGCCTCTTGGTGTTTGCAATTGTTGTAAACGTAGTAAGTAAGTTCCTTACCATCTTTTATGCCACGAATACGGCAGCCAATAGAAGTTTCGCCGTCGTAGTTAGCGCCCAGGTCTTGTGGGTTGGGGAGCACGGCTTTAAGGAATTGCAGGGGCACGATGTTCACTTTTACCTGTTTTCCTGATCCATCGGCCAACGGAGCTTCGTATTCAATCTCGTCGATACGCGACATACCTAGGTTTTGAATCACATCGAGGTAGGTGAGATATTGTTGTCCGAAGGTCATCCAGAAGCGTGCTTGGCGTATGGTGGGATAGTTTTTCACCAAGCTTTCAAGCTCTTCGTGGTGCATGAGATAGCTTTCTCGCGGACCGATATTGGGGTAAGTGATGGGCTGATGCACTGCAAGTGGTTCGGTTTCGAGCCATTCGCCATCTTTGTAGTACAAGCCTTTTTGGGTAATTTCGCGTATATTGATTTCGGGATTAAAGTTGGTTGCGAAGGCTTTATGGTGATTGCCAGCGTTGCAATCAACGATGTCGAGGTAATGAATTTCGTCGAAATGGTGTTTAGCAGCGTATGCCGTGTAGATGCCACTAACGCCCGGGTCGAATCCGCAGCCAAGAATAGCGGTGAGTCCTGCCTCTTCAAAGCGTTGTTTGTAGGCCCATTGCCATGAGTATTCAAAGTGTGCCTCGTCTTTAGGTTCGTAGTTGGCTGTGTCGAGATAGTTGCAACCGCAGGCCAAGCAAGCCTCCATGATGGTGAGGTCTTGATAGGGTAGGGCCAGGTTGATAACCAGTTCGGGTTTAAAGTCGTTGAACAAGGCTTTGAGTTGTTCAACGTCGTCGGCGTCTACTTGAGCCGTTTTGATGTTCATGTCGTAGCCTTTGGCATGTATGGCATTCACAATTTCGTCGCATTTTTCTTTTCGGCGGCTAGCAATCATAAATTCGCCGAAGTGCGTTTTGTTTTGTGCGATTTTAAATGCGGCCACAGTAGCAACGCCACCTGCGCCAATCATAAGAACTTTTCCCATGTTGTTATATTTGTTTTTGTTTATTTTTTTAGTGTTTCCGCATGTTGTTGCGGTTTATTGTTTTGGTGTGGAGCGATTGTTTATTGTGTTTTTATTTCTTCGCTTTTAATGCCTAGAGCGTTCATGAGCGAGTAGCCCAATATTTCTTGTCGGAAGTTACCGCCAGGAAGTGGCTGCATGGCAAAGACGGTTATGCGCTTATTGTCGTCGTCGAGATGATGCATTTGTCGGCGCAGCGTTTCGTAAAGTTCGGCATTTTCGGCATTTGGCACAATCATTACGCGTTTAACCTCGGGCTGTGCGCAAACCGTTTGCACCACGTCGAGGTAAAAGTCGGTGGCGTTGACGAGGTGTTCCACGGCATATGTGCCAATGACAAACTCGCCCAAGTTGTCTTTAAAGGCTTTGCCATTGAGTTCGTTGTCGAAGTTTGCAGGTGCAAAATTCTCCATTTTTGTTTTGTTCTTGCCGTGAATAATCACCACTTGCACGTTGTTGTCGTTATTGCGCAGGCCTCCATCGAGTGCAATGCACACTAGCCATCGTGCTAGGTCGGCTTGCGGGATGCGCCTTCCGATGATGCGTTCGAAGTTAACGATGAGGTTAAACGCCACATTGTCTACATAGTCGGCATCAACTATGATGACGTTTTCGCTCCAATTGTTATTTACAACTTGTTTCTCCATTGTTGCAAAGATAGCAAGAACTTGCGTAATAAAGGCATGGCGAGGCGATTATTTTTATGTTTGAGGAGGTGAAGTTGTTTTAGAGGAATTAAGGAGTTGTTTTCAGGAGTTCAGGAGTTCAGGAGTTCAGGAGTTAAGCCAAATGCTTTGTTGCGGAGTGGTAGTTCTCCTTGTACACTCGTGTGCTTGGCAACTCGTTAACTGATGTTTGGCTAATCTCGGTTGACAAGTTAACATATTTAATGTGTAAGTTGATAATGAGCGGGAAAGCCTGCCGTTAATCGCAAGGCATTTGGCTTAACTCCTTAACTCCTTAACTCCTTAACTCCTCTCTCAATAGCATTTTATGCGATACATTAGGCCCAGTTCTAACTTATTGGTGTGATAATCAGACAGGCCACAGGCGCGGTTATAGTTAACTTTCTGGCCCATGTAGGCGAGAAAGAGTCGAAGGTTTTGTCCCTTGATAGGGAAATATTCTAGGCTAGCCACGTAGCTGTAGTAATGGCGATAGTTTTTTAAAGCCTCGTATTGTGGGATGCTAGTGGTTTCGTAGCTGCCTCGAAGTTTGAGGTTGCATCGAGGTGCAAACTGCCAATTAGCCTCGGTAACAAACGAGTTGTAGTGTACATTGCCAAAGAAAACGCCATGCTCGTTGTTGGTGAGTGGAGCCAGTTCGGCCGAAGCAATACGCAGTCGGTCTAGCTCGTCAACAGCTCCATAATAGTCGATATACCATTGCAGTTTGGGTAAGTTGAGTCGTTGTCCAAGGCTAATCATACGCGAGTATTTGCCTTTAGCCTGAGTTTGCCATCCCCATGCCCATCGGGTTTGTAAGTGTTCGTTGAAGAAATTTCCGTTCCAGTTAAAGATATAAGTGAGTGGCAGGTTGCTAGCCGAAAGTAGTTGTCGGTCGACAGCTGGGTTTGCGCCAGCCATTTTGGCATTTTTGGCATATTCTTGTTCGAAACTCCCGGTGTGCGAGTCGGTGATTTGCAAACCAAATTCTTGCGAAGCAACAGGCTTAAATACCACTTGTGCGCCAGCAACGAAGCACTCCATGTGGCCCACGAAGTCGCAATATTGGTACATGAAGAGTGGATTTTCGTCGTATTCGTAGCCTCCCCAAATCTGTCCTATCTTACCTGCTTGCACCTCCCATTTAGGGTTAAAGGTGTAGCCCACCATCATAATGTCGGTGGCTCGTGCAAAATTGTCTTCGCCTTGCGGTTCGTATCCCGTGTTGAGATGTTGCCTTAGCCGATAGAAAAGTTTATCCGTTACATGGCCTTTAATTTCTAGACGCAACTGGCGGTTTACAAAAGCGCCTCTCCAGGTGGTGTTGTTTTCGGTGGCGCGTGCAGCAGCAGCGAAGTTTAGATAGAGGTTAAAAGCGTCGGTTTTCTTTTCCAGTTTCAGCACCCTTTCGGCAATCGAGGGCGTGTCGTCGTCTTCGCCACCCATACCCGTGTTGTTACCTTGAGCCAAAGCCGTAAAAGGAAGGCAGAGCAACAAGGCTATAGTGGCAAGTAATTGGTTAGTTTTCATAAAGAGTTATGCGTATTTGGGGACAAGGGATAGCGCAAACAAAGGCCATGCAGGCCACACAGCCCAAGCCCATTAGTAAGTTATGGTGCGATTAGTATTCATTAAAATATTGTTGTATCTTCTTCCAGTCGTGTGTTTGGGTTAAGGCCAGCATCAGCAACACGCGCGCCTTTTGCGGGCTAAGGCAGAGGGCAGCCACAAAATGGTGTTTCTCATCGTCAACTTCTCCGTTAAGACACGTAGGTCCGAACGGCACTCTTGAGGCTCTAACGATGTTGATGCCCTTGGCGCGAGCCTTCAAAGCCATCTCGAACACATCTTTATAGAAATTGCCATCGCCCACACCAGCTAGCACAATACCATCAAATGCAGCATCCATAAAGGCCTGCATGGGCAGAGTAGAGCAGTTGGCATAACCGTAAACAATACCTACGCGGGGTAAGGATTGCATGTTGTCAACATGGAAAGGGCTGCGCGTGGTGTGCAGATTGGTGGTTTGGCGTTGAAAAAATGGTTGCGCATTGTAGACATAACCCACCTCGCCAGCGTTGGCAGCACGAAAAGCAGCAACGTCGGTGGTATGCATTTTCATTACATCTTTGGC
Organism: Hoylesella shahii; assembly: GCF_937990675.1. Taxonomy (NCBI): domain Bacteria; kingdom Pseudomonadati; phylum Bacteroidota; class Bacteroidia; order Bacteroidales; family Prevotellaceae; genus Hoylesella; species Hoylesella shahii. Next base: position 5,448 of record NZ_CALKQY010000031.1, read on the forward strand.
GTCGAACAGTTTGTTGTTCATGCAAACAAGCACGCCCCTACCCACAGATTTGCTGCTGGCAGCAGTGGCCACGCCTGCAAAGATGTTGGCCGGACCATCGGCACTGATGGCCGTAGAGGGTCGCATTGCACCCACAAGTACCACGGGCTTGTCGCTGTGCACGGTGAGATTAAGAAAATAGGCCGTTTCTTCCATTGTGTCGGTGCCGTGAGTTACCACCACGCCATCGTAGTTTTCTTGATTGAGCAACTGGTTGATGCGTTTAGCCAGAAGCAGCCAAACAGCATCGTTCATGTCTTGCGAAGGAATATTAACCAGCTGTTCGCCACTAACATCGGCCAGTTGATTAACCTGTGGCACAGCCATTAATAAAGATTCTACGCCCACTTGGCCCGCATTATAAGCCGACGACGTGGCCGATGCGCTTACGCCTGCTATCGTTCCGCCTGTGGCGATGATGCGAATGCGAGGTTTTGCCATGGCAGATAGGGCGACAACGAGGGTTAGAAGTAGGGTTAGGGAAATGTTGCGTATGGTCATATCTATGTGGTTTTTAGTTATTTACAATGTGCTTGGTTATAAGAAAGAGACGTTGAAGCGAAGGTAATTAATAAGCAAAGGCAATGATGACATAGCCCACGCCGATGGAAACAAAGGTGGTGATGAAGCCCGCAAGCTGGAAAGAGTGGTTAAGAACGTACTTGCCGATGCGTGTGGAACCTGTTCGGTCGAAGTTGATTGCAGCCACTTCGGTGGGATAGTTGGGGATGAAAAAGTAGCCGTTAACAGCCGGGAACATCGCCAATAAAGCCAGCGGACTGATGCCAAGGCCAATGCCAAGAGGATAAAGCGTGGTGACGGTGGCCGCTTGAGAGAAGAGCATGATAGACATGAAGAATAAAGCCACAGCAAAGAGAAATGGAAATTGTGTAACCACTGTGGCAATATGCGTTTGGAAGAAAGGCAGATTGCCACTGAAAAAGGTGTCGCCCATCCAAGCAATACCAAAGATGGCCACCATGGCATTCATGCCAGCACCAAACACACTGCCCTTAACAGCATGCTCCACATTTGCCTTGCCCACTAAAAGAATGAGAGCAGCACTGGCCATCATGATTATTTCGATGGTCTCGGGCATGCTTAAAGTTCGCGTTTGGTTGGCAATGGTGAACTGGGGGCGTAATTGTGGGAATAGTCCAAACGTGACAACGAGCGCCACTCCTAACAGAAAAGCCCACACAGCGCGCTTGGCATGAGGGTTGGGAGCAGACTCGGCCACCTGCATTTTCATGGCATCTTCATTGGGATTGATAATGCCTTCGCGCACACGACGTTGATATTCGGGGTCGTCTTCAAGGTTCTTACCCACGAAGTTTTGCACAAAAGCAGCCACCAAGATGGCCACAAACGAGGCCGGAATGCACACCAGCATCACATCTTTGAGACCAATGCTCTGCGCACCAAGTAGGTTGTTGCTGATGATGGCGGCCGTGGCAGCCGATACGGGACTGCCCGTTATGCCCAGCGATGCGGCAATGGTGGCAACGCTAAGCGGACGTTCGGGTCGTATTTTAGAACTAGTGGCAATCTCTGAAATGATTGGAAGCAGTGAATAGGCTGTGTGAGCCGTACCTGCAACGAGGCAAAAGAGCCACGTAACAAGCGGTCCGTAGAAAGTGATGTGGTGAGGATGTCGGCGCAAAAACTTAGCCGCCTGTCCCACAAGATAGTCAAGTCCGCCTGCTGCTTGCAGCGATGCGGCGGCTGTTATCACCGACACGATGATGAGCATCACGTCGATGGGTAGCTTCCCTGGTGGTAGAGAGAAGCCAAAAACAAGAATAAATACCCCCACCATGCCATAAATGCCCAAGCCAATGCCACCCACGCGGGCGCCAATGAAGATGAGCGAGAGCACAATGGCCAGTTGAAAAAGGATAATTGCTGTAGCCATAACACATTTGTTTGATTTTGGTGACAGGTTAAGCCGAGATGAATGGCCCAATTGCAGTCTGCCAATTAACATGCAAATATATGAAAGTTTGCGCTAGTTTGGGGCATTGGGGCGGTGTTTTTTTGCTTAAGCGGATGCAAAAAGTAGGCAGTTATGCGTTTGTATGGCTTTAAATAGCTGTCGTTGTGTGCGTTATTATTTTGTGTGCGCGCAAAGGTTAAAGCATAACATTCGTCTATTGATTATAAAAACAGTGCGTAAAACAATATCATCAATTCTTGAATGTTTGAAGAGTTAATAGAGTTTTCGATAGAGGGAGAGTAAATACAATTTTGTAGTGTATTTTTAACTTCGCTAGAACCTAAGGGAGAAATATGGCGTTTTGAGTTGCATAAACCCCAAAAAGTGTTAACGCATAATCTTGTTATATTCTCTTTTCTATGCAGTTTTATATGCATATAAAGGTTATAAATATTAATTTAAATCAAGAAAATGGGTATAAATAGCGATGTTTTTCATTGTAATTGGTCTATTTTTCGGTGAAATATACGTATCTTTGCCAATACAAGAGAGCCTATGATGTATTATATACAGATTCTTAACTTAGAATTTAATATACAAAATTAAACATTCATTCAGGATTTTCATTAATAAAAACGAGATGATTAAAGAAGTATTTATGGCGAAAAGGGATTATACAAAACCTCTCGCCACAGTAGTTTGTCTAAAAATGGAAAGTGCTTTGCTAGTTTTCAGTGCGTCAACTTCAGACCCCAAAAAAGGAGGCGACCCCACTGGAGGTAATGGAACAACGCCCAATCCGTTTGAATCAATGACTGGAGCAAAAGGCCAATCATGGTTTGCTGATGAAGTAGAGGACGAAATGTTTTAAGAACTTTAAAAACAATACAATAGAATGAGCAACAAAAAATATCTGTTTGTGGCCCTTAGTGGCGCAATAGCTTCGATGTTTGTAGGTTGTCAATCAGACGCGATTGAACTAGCTGGAGACGAAGGAGCAAACGAATACACTTATAATATCAGCGCCGATGCCAACCAGGTGTCAACAAGAGCGCTGAGCTTAGGTGGTAATGGCAAGGAAATTAATTCGACATGGCTTGAGGGAGAAGAGATTATTGCCTATGTGCTGAGTGATCAAAATAAGAGCAAACGCACAGAATATGGACTCTTGAGCAGTATGGGCGAGGGGAAAATAACCAAGTTTCAGGGCACAATTGTATCTAACAAAAAGCAATTAAGCACAAGCGATGATATATGTTTTCTTTATCCGGGCGCAGCATCGAAAGGCGCAAACAAAACCATTAGCCCAGTGATTGCAAAAGAGGGTGGTGTACGTCACGAACCAAGTAAAACAATTGCACAACGTGTAGAACTAAATCTCACCCGTCAAGATGGAAAAGTGGAAACCATTGGTAAGCGTTTCGATTATCAGTGGGCTAAAGCAAAGCCTACAAAAGTGCAGGGACAAAACGTGAAAGTTACCATTGGTGTAGTTAAACGTGTGGTGTCGATATGGGGACTTCGTTTTGCCGACTCGAATAATCAGATACTTACCAACATTGATTCGGTGTATATCTCAAACGTGAAATCGACAGACGTGTTTGATCTTGGCACAGGTAATCTCGTAGATAATAATGCTTCGGATGAGAATATGAACATCGCCATCGTACCCAATGCAGGCGAAAAACTTTCGTCGGCTGGTGGAAAGTACACTTATCTGGCTGCGCTTCCTGGTAACTATACCGACGTGTATATAAGCGTTTTTGTGGGAGACAAATGTTATGTACGCCAATACGCTAGCATCAATCTCGAAGCCGATAATACTTATTTCACAGATGTGTTGCAACTACAAGAGGCGAAACAACAACCTTATGTAGAAGTACAAGGCGTGAAATGGGCTACAGGTAACTTCATACATTACGGCGATCCCAATGGAGGTTATTGGGGTATTGCGCCCGCACAATGGTGGATTTCTCGCCGTGCTGTTAGTCTAAACGCACAACGCAAGGAGGTTAAAACGGGCGGAACGCTACAGTCATCGCAGTTTGAGAACTCTCCTAAGCAAACCGCTAATGATGTAGACCTTTTCCAATTCGGTCATATTAAGGAGGCACTAAACTTTACGAATAGCAAATACTTTGTTGGTAACCTCTCTGAGTATTGGCAATTCTACAAAAAAATGGGTATTCATGATAGGCCCACTGATAATAGAAGTGAGGCGGAACGCGGAGATATTGTGTGGTATCACACCATGCTTAATCATCAAAAGTATCGCATTCCCCGCAAAGACGAGATAAATGAATTGTATACTAAGGCAAATGTTATTCCTGGCTATTGCTATACAGATAAGGGTACAATTGTTTATGGTGCCTTCTTTACAACCAATACAGGAGGAAATAGGATTTTAAAATATCCATCGAAAAGGAGCGTGAAGAGTATTTCTAATTACACCAATGTTACTGCGCTAGTAAAGGCAAACAAAGGTTTGTTCCTGCCTTACACTGGTAGACGAATGCCAGGAAAAGACATTATAGGGTATAGAGACATTTCTAATAACCAGAATGGATATGGACAGTATATGACCTCTTTTTCATCCGGCAATAACTCGACGGATATATTCTTTGGCTTGGCAGAGTGGAACCTTGCTGACAATGATAAGACACAGGCTAGAGCCATTCGCCCAGTATGGATATCGGGTGATGGCCAAAGCGATACCACTCATCCTGATTTTAGAAATATCCATTAATGGATTTTAATAGCTGTGTAGCGCCCAAAGGTGTTGGTGTACCAAAGACTTAACAAGACTTTAGGTGTGCTGCATGGCAATTTAGAGGGATTTTAATATGGAGGCATGCTAGCTATTGGCTAGTGTGCCTCTTTTATAATAGGGGAGTTAATCTTGTTTTAAAGATGTCTGTGTTTATCCTTGGTCTTGAAGAGCGTTTGTTAGTACTTTTACTTCACTTCCTCAAATATATCCTACGCTGATTATCAGTGTGTTACATTCTTATGGTACAAAAATGTTTCCTCAATTTAAGTAGTATTGATTAGAAAACATCTTGTATGTTGGCACCATATCTTATCCGTATTCATTTTAACTATTGATATAAGCATCATAAAGTGTGATACATATGTTCTATTTTACCCCTTCTTGAAATAACTATACCATTTTATTAATTTGTTGAACAATATCTATAATATTATCAGGTAATTTATTATTCCAATTTACTTGCTTTTGTAAATCTCCAAGATCAAAAATCTCCTCTAATCTCTTTTCTAGCAAGCATATTTGTTCATACTCCTCATTATTTTTTTTCATCTCATCCATGATTAGAAATGAAAGATGATTAAACTTTGTATAGTTTTCCCTTGCTCTCCTTTGTGCAGCAAGAGTTTCCTCTTCAAGGTAATATGTTCCTGAATTGTCTTCATCAACATTGCTACTCCAATTATCATCAAAAAAGATTATTTCATTTTTAGATGGTAATAAATAATTTAAATAAGGATCTACTGTTTTCAAATTACAAATCTTAGTAATAATATAGTGGTCATCATGGCCTGGACGCCTTTTTAGATATTCCTCGCGACAGATTGTATACTCAGATATAAGCTTATCTACTTTCATTTTATCAATATATTCTAATGCTTGTTTAATGAATTGAGCCATATTAGTATAGTCAGTCCATCTCTTGTCTGATTTGTGTTGTAACTCATAAAATAGCTCATACGCAATATGTTCTTGACCACTCAATACACCTTCATGGATATATATTGTATCATTTTGTTTTATGGGCAATACAATACAAGCATGTCTTCCTTTTTCAAAATCAATATAAGGTATTCCTCCTACAAGATGCTCCCAAACAACATCATCATGATAGCCTAATCCTTCACGATATATTCCTCTATGATCATATAAAGTTTCTAATTCTCTTAAATCAATTATGTTAGTTGCATTATCTTCTTTCTTATGTACATCTACTAAAAATGTAACCATACAACCTTCAGCGAAGGTGAATTTTTCATTTTTATCAAATAAAAAATACTTTTTTTTATATATACCTTCTCCATCAAAAACCTTAACTTGTGATAAACCTAATATCACTCCCTTACTTTCTCCAATCTTACATGATACAATCTTTCCGATATGCATCCGTTTAAGACATGTACTAACTTCTATAAATCTCATAATTTAAGAATCGGCTATATATTTTGATTATACTTACTTATCAAATTGTCGAAAGGGATGAAGTCTTTGCTCTCCAATTGTTTATATTTTGAGTAATGTTCTATTAATCCCCTTATAGTGTCTAATACTATAGGAAAAAGTTCCTCTATTGAAAATAGATTTTTTAATGCTGCACGATTTTCTTTGAAATGTAAAGTTATCTCATGCACAATATAATCTATTATATTAGTTTCTTGGATGTCAGATTCCTCGTCAGGATCTTTAGAGATTGTATATATATTATCATTTTTCATTTCAACAAATGCATTAACATATTCTCTACCAACTTTTTCATCTGGATTAATTATAAGAGTCAAGGCATCTATTAATGAATAAGTCTGTTGTATAAAATCTCCAGAAAGTAATGCTAACATTTCTTTAGTTATAGTTTCCTCATTTATAGAAAAAGATAATAAGGAATATCTATCAATAAGTTGGCTTGGGGTAAATTGCATCCATTTTTGAGCATTAGGGTTTTCATTAAAATAGTCTTTAAGAACTTTAAACATAATTTTATCCCAAGTCACAAACACGGGTTCTATTGGATGCACATCAATATCTTTGTCACCTAAAAAATCTAACATAATAGCATCATTTGTCAATGCAAAATTGGTCTTAGTTTTATTATTATATGCAAGAGTATTAGTTATTAGCTTAGATGAGCTTTCTATTTTGTATTCTTTTGGGATATCAATAACCTCTATTCCTAAATTCTCTAAAAAAAGAGATATTGTTTGATTTAACTTTGTATTATCATCATATATGCCAAATTTAAATTTAGACAAATATTCTTCATAAGAATAATCTATCAGTTCATGACTATAAAGATGCAAATAAAAATTATATAAAACATTGCGGGAGGTTCCCAAACTTGAAAATGACTGCAACTTCGAGAATGGTATAAAATTAAATGCCTCACGAATATGCGAATTTATCTCAAATAAATAGCGATTTGTAATATGCAATTTAATCTTATTTTTCTTGCAAAATTGACAAAAAACTTTAGACAATTTATAATAATAGCTTTTATAGTCATCTGTGTCTTGATAATAGTAACATAAAAGATATAAGGCTATTGTCGTATCAATATATACCTTTTTCTTCTCACGCGCATACTTCTCTAAGTCATCTATATTTACTTTTGAAGAAAATACGCATTCTGCACATATTTTCTGCATATACTTATTTTCGTCACATATACTGAATAATGATTTTAAAATACCTTTTGCTTTTGGAGAAGAAAGTTTTCCTTTATTTGTCAATAAAGACAAAGGGACATTATAATCTTCCCAATCCCTGGTATCTAAAGATTTTATTCGTTTATCAAATGTCGCGATATAAAATTCTTTTAATAACTTAAGAACATCATCAAGTAAAAATTCTATATTGTTTTCTTTTAGTATCGCTCCTATTTGATTTACAAAGTGACTCTCCTCAATATTAATTTGCTCATTTGTGTTAGAAATTTCCTTTCGGGTCGTTTCTGTTAGAGAATACATTTTACTTTTCTTATCATACAATATTTTCTGTTCTACATTATATAGATTTTGTAACAGTTTATTGTAAAACACATTATTCTCACTCGATTTAAAATTAGTAGTACAAGATTGCTCTATATCTTTGCTCGTCAAACTTGTGCGTATATAAAGTTCCTGTAAAATGTACGCTTTTACAATTTCCAATTTAATTTCAGAGGTCTTGCCGAAACTAACAAGGTCATAAATCAAATGATTTATTTTACCATCTTCAAAAGAACTTGTTTTAAATTCACTTATATCTGATAAAGAGTAAATGCTCTTTTTAAGGTTAGCCAGATCTTCTGCTTCTTCTGCTATTTGATTAGCATCTATAATTTCCAGCTGTATTTCATAATCTTTCAAGGCCTCTCGCTTATAATCCCGCTTCAATTTATTAGTCAAAGGATAAGAGTAAAAGAAAAACAAAATATTTTTATACCCATCGTTGCAATTTTCCTTTGCTTTCTGTACATCCTTAAATATTTTGTCCTTCAATGCATTCTTTTCTTTTGCAGTACTAGATTTCTGAACAGTTAGCTGATACTGATACGTACAACCACTAGCATCTAAGACTTTCATATCTAATCCAATATCATCCTTACCATCCGTATTTATTACTCTATTATAAGAATACACCTCCTTTAAATACGATTTCACAACTCTATCAAACTCATGTTTTTCACATGAACCAAGAAGATGTATTAAACTCTTTTTCTGCGACATAATTATATTTTTTTTATAAATTTATTCATAGGATAAAATGGTCTATAAACTCCTACCTGCTTACTTATTCTGCTCATAATAATATGAATAGTCGATACCTTTCATAAACATTTCTTGGTCATTAATCTTGGTAGTGAGTGCAGGCAGTGCCAAGGCTTTGATGTACGTGCTATCAGAAACACTCTCACGCATGGCGGTCAGATATTCATTTTTATCTATCTGACTCCAATCTACACACCGTTTGAGAGAACGCTTCAGTATGAGGTCGAGCCAAATGCGAGTGCTACGACCATTACCCTCCATAAAAAGATGTGCAACGTTGCATAAATTCGGCTGCACTCGACCATTAGTGAACGAGTTCACATGGTACTCATTGGCACGAATTTTCATCTCTACATACTTATCCATCATCTCATCAAAAGTAGTTTCGGGCATTCGCTCTATTGTTTGCAATGTTTCGGGGAAGTGCATACAATTAGCAAAGGTGAAACCACCTTTTGAAATATTCTTGGTACGGATTTGTCCTGCAAAGTCGTACAATCCTCCAAAGAGATAAGCATGTAGCTGTTGCAGACACTTGATACTACCAGGCTCTGCCGTTTGCAAGATGCCACTTTCAAAGAGTTGGTAGGCTTTTTTCTGGCTCTGTCCATCAATGGTGTTGTCGCTGTAGGTAAACCAATCAAGAAACTCATTAGCCCGATTGTTGGGATAGTTCTTCGCCAATAATACAACACCTTCGCTATTGAGAACATCTGCCACACGTAGTTTTCCATCAGGTGCTTCAAATTTGAAGCCGTGAGTGGCACTCACGAGTTCAATATCTTCTTGCTTTAACTTTTTTTTCAACCATCGCCAATAGTTACCAGCTTTAGTATAGTCTGGCTCGTTATTGATGGCACGAACAATGTCTGTTGCTGAAAACCACCAACAGTTTTGTTTCTCATCCCATACAGCCCTCACTTCACGGTCGTTGAAAAAAGGGATAGATTTTTTATTTTGTTCTTTATGTTCTGCCATAATGAAAAAGTTATTCATCTGGAATGTTAACCAAATGCTTTGGACTCGCCAATAAAACCTCTGCTATTTGGAATAACAATTTAAGACTTGGTTGGCAACGATTGTAAACGTATGAGTTCACGATAGTGTAGCTTTTCCTGTTTTTGCAAGTTAAGCCTGCATATTCTCGTTCTTGGTTACGCCCCATTTTGTTCTACTTATGAAGCACTTTATGCGTATTATGTAGCTATGTGCAAATATAATAAATATTTTTGAGTAAGAGGTTAAGAAAGAAATGTTTTGTGCAAAGAAAAAGAGGAAGTACCTATATTGGCACTTCCTCTTTATGTTATTTGTTGTGACTTCTTTACTTCACTTCCTCAAAATCTGCGTCTTGCACGTTGTCACCAGTGCTACCGTCTTGTGCTTGCTCACCGCCTGCGCCTTGGAAACCTGCGTTGGGGTCGGGTTGAGCACCGCCTGCACCTTGGTACATTTGTGCGCTAGCAGCTTGCATCACGCTGTTAAGGTTGTTGATGGCTGCGTCTATTGCGACAACATCGGCAGCCTTGTGAGCATCTTTAAGCTGTTGCAGTGCGCTTTCGATGCCCGGCTTTTGGTCGGCAGGGATTTTATCACCGTTATCTTTTAAGAAGTTTTCGGTGGTAAATATCATCGAGTCGGCTTGGTTCAGTTTATCTATCTTCTCACGTTCGGCCTTATCGGCTGCAGCGTTTTGTTCAGCTTCGGCTTTCATGCGCTCAATCTCTTCTTTGCTCAATCCGCTGTTAGCCTCGATACGTATTTTTTGTTCCTTACCTGTGGCTTTATCTTTGGCCGACACGTTAAGAATACCGTTGGCATCGATGTCGAATGTTACTTCAATCTGTGGAACACCGCGACGAGCTGGTGCGATACCTTCGAGGTTGAACTGTCCGATGCTCTTGTTTTGCGAAGCCATAGGACGTTCGCCCTGCAAAACGTGGATGGTAACAGCCGTTTGGTTGTCTACTGCTGTAGAGAACGTTTCGCTCTTCTTGTGCGGGATGGTGGTGTTGGCGTCGATAAGCTTGGTCATTACGCCACCCATTGTCTCGATACCCAGTGTCAGAGGCGTAACATCGAGCAATACGATGTCGCCCACACCGCTCTCCTTGTTGAGGATAGCACCCTGAATGGCTGCACCCACGGCTACCACTTCGTCGGGGTTAACGCCCTTCGAAGGCTCTTTGCCGAAGTAGTTCTTCACCAATGTCTGCACGGCGGGGATGCGGCTCGAACCTCCTACGAGGATAACTTCGTCGATATCTGATGTAGACAGCTTGGCATCCTTAATAGCGTTTTGGCAAGGGATGAGACAAGCTTGAATCAAGTCGTGTGCCAATTGTTCAAACTGAGCGCGAGTCAAGGTCTTCACCAAGTGCTTGGGTACGCCACCCTCTGCCGAGATATAAGGCAGGTTAATTTCGGTCGACGTGGTGCTCGACAGTTCAATCTTAGCCTTTTCGGCTGCCTCTTTCAGGCGTTGCATAGCCATGGGGTCCTTCGTAAGGTCGATTCCCTCGTCGGCTTTAAAGCCATCGGCCAGCCATTTAATAATCACTTGGTCGAAGTCGTCGCCACCCAAGTGGGTATCGCCATTGGTTGAAAGCACTTCGAATACGCCACCGCCGAACTCAAGGATAGAGATATCGAATGTACCGCCACCAAGGTCGAACACGGCAATCTTCATATCCTTGTTGCCTTTGTCAACACCGTAAGCCAAAGCTGCAGCTGTTGGCTCGTTAACGATACGTTGAACGTTGAGTCCTGCAATTTGTCCGGCTTCTTTGGTTGCTTGACGTTGCGAGTCGGAGAAGTACGCAGGAACCGTAATAACGGCATCGGTTACTTCCTGTCCAAGGTAGTCTTCGGCGGTCTTCTTCATCTTTTGAAGTATCATCGCCGATATTTCTTGGGGTGTATATTTGCGTCCTTCGATGTCAACGCGAGGCAGTCCGTTTTCGTTTACAACGGTGTAAGGCATGGCCTCAGCCTCTTTGCGGCTCTGCTCGTAGGTCTCTCCCATAAATCGTTTAATCGAGTAAACGGTGTTCTTGGGGTTGGTGATGGCCTGACGTTTGGCGGGGTCGCCCACCTTGCGTTCGCCGTCTTTAACGAAACCCACCACAGAAGGCGTGGTGCGTTTGCCTTCGCTATTTGCGATTACTACTGGCTCGTTGCCTTCAAAAACGGCAACGCAGCTGTTAGTTGTTCCTAAGTCTATTCCAATAATTTTTCCCATAAGAATATTTTGTTTTATTTTTTTATTCGATGTTATGTTGTTTGCGGCATCCCTTTTGTGGTTTGCCTGTTTCCTATATATAATAAGTTGTGTCGGGTTTGCAGTGTTTGTTTTTGCTTGCCCAACTCGCTTACTTATTAACAAAGCCTATGCCACAGCGACAAAAAGACAATTCTCTGTCACTAATGCGACATTTTGTCATTCTGTCTTGTCGTTTTTATATGCAAAAACCCGTCTTGACAGCATAGTGTAGTCAAGACGGGTTGGTTTAGTCTGCGGTTTCTGTGTTATTCGGTGTATTTAGGCAACCATTTCATTTGCCTTACGGCCTCTTGTGCGTTGTTTATTTTCTTTTTCGTGATGCCTTGCTGTATGGCGTTTTGAGCCACAACGATAGCTAGGTGCTCCGAAAATTCTGTTAGTTTATCTACAGGTGGAAGTACAGCAGCTCCAGGTTGGTCGGAGTTTACAATGCCACCCAAGGCGTGAGCCGCTGCCGAAAGCAGTGTCTGGTTCACCACTTTAGCTGTTGAAGCGATAACGCCTAGTCCTAGTCCTGGGTACATTAGTGCATTGTTGGCTTGTCCGATATTGTAGGTTACGCCCTTATATTCAACTGGTGCGCTTGGTATACCAGTAGCAACAAGCGCATGTCCGTCAGTCCATCGTATAAGATCTTCGGCTTTAGCTTCAGCTAGTTCGGTGGGGTTAGACAGTGGAAATATGATGGGCCGTTTTACTGCCGTTGCCATTTCTTTTACCACCTCCTCACTGAATTTTCCTGGTTGGGTAGATGTTCCGATGAGAACTGATGGATGAATGGCCTTAACAGCGTTGTAAAGAGTTGCAAGCGATGCGCTGTTTTCAAATTCAGAGCGTTGTCTTACGAAAGGTTTCTGAGCCTCTGTTAAGTCGTTTGTATCTTCAAATAGCAAACCTTGTTTGTCTACTAGGTAGATATGTTTACGAGCTTCTTCTTCCGAAAGGCCTTGTTGCATAAATTCTTCGAAGATTTGATGAGCAATGCCAGCACCAGCAGTCCCAGCTCCGAATATCATTACTTTTTGGTCAGTATATTTCTCCTTAGAGATGTTCAGAGCACCTAATATACCAGCTAATGCCACAATGCCCGTCCCTTGAATGTCGTCGTTAAAGGTGGTAATCTTTTCTTGATACTTCTTTAGTATGGCTGCAGCGTTAGGTCGGCCAAAGTCTTCCCAGTGTAAGTATAGGTGTGGGAATAGTTTTTCGGCTGTTGTTACGAATTTGTCAACGAAGTCGTAATAGGCTTGTCCTCTAACGCGCTCGTGCCTATTGCCAAGGTAGAGTGGGTTGTCCAGCAGTTGTTTGTTATTTGTTCCAACATCGAGAACCAATGGCAGCACGTTGTCTGGGTTAATACCAGCGGCGGCCGTGTATACCATTAGTTTGCCTATAGATATGGCAACGCCATTTACACCCCAGTCTCCAATACCTAAGATTGCTTCGGCATCTGTAACCACTATTAATCGGATGTCGCGCCCACCAGCAGCATTTATTAGGGATGTCTCGATATCTTCAGGATGGTCTATAGACAAAAAGCCTGCATCTTGTGGTTTCATGAATAGTTCGTCGTATTGGCGAATGGCATCTGCCACAACGGGATCGTAGACGATGGGCATGAATTCAACCACATGTTGAGCCATTAGGGCGTAGAAAAGAATGCGGTTGGTGTTGAAAAGTGTCATCAAGTAGATGCGCTTTTCCTGGTTGTTTGCTTTTTTGCAGAATTGCTTATACGTGCGTTCTACTTGTTCTTCTAGGGTTTGCACGGTTGGAGGAAGTGCCCCAATGAGGTTTAATGCCTTGCGTTCTTCCATAGTGAACGCTGTACCTTTGTTCATAAAAGGGTTGTTCAGAATTTCTTGGGCTGTCTTCATAAAACTTTGTTTGTTAAGTTGTTAATAAAGTGTGGGTACACGTACTGCTAATAACAATTATCACTATATAGCATTGATGACTTTATACTGCATCTATTCTTTTAACTCTCATCTCTTTATTGCAAGCTTTTTGTATTGCTGATTATTGAAACTGATTCTTAGTTTTAGAGCGAATGTGTATTGAGGATACTATAAGTCCTGTTGTTAGTTGTGGCATGTGAACCGAAACATAGTTGCAAATATAGTGATAATTTGCAATGTGGATATTGCTTTTGCAATATTTAATTTTGCGAGCGCATCCGATTTTCTCACTCTCTTTGAAATAAATGCTACAAAAAGTGGTGTACATTTTTTATTATCAATATAATTACTAACTTTGCAACTCAAATTGTTATAACTAAAAAACAAAATAGGGAAAATGACTTCATTAACTATGGCAATCGTCATTGTTTTCGTTATGGGTTATCTTTGCATTGCTCTCGAAAGTTTGACGAAGGTGAACAAGGCGCCAGTGGCGCTCTTGATGTGTGTGGCTTGCTGGACGCTCTTTATGATTAATCCAGCAGATTATATTGTGCCCATCATCCCCGAACTGGCAGGTAATGCTGCTGGAATTGTGACACATGTGGGCGAAAGCTTGAAAGAACATTTGGGCGAAACGGCCGAAACGCTCTTCTTCCTCATGGGTGCGATGACCATTGTTGAGATTGTAGACACCAATGGCGGCTTCAACTTTGTGCGCGATGCCTTGAAAACACAAAGCAAACGCGGATTGTTGTGGCGTATTGCCTTTATGACATTCTTCCTTTCGGCCATCCTCGACAACCTCACCACGAGTATTGTGATGATTATGGTGTTGAGAAAACTCGTGGCTGATAAAAACGACCGACTGGTTTATGCTGCTCTTGTGGTTATCTCGGCCAACTCGGGTGGTGCATTCTCGCCCATTGGCGATGTAACCACCATTATGCTTTGGATTGCTGGTTCTATCACCACGGCTGGTGTTCTCAGTGAGATTTTTGTTCCTTCGCTGGTGTCTATGCTTGTTCCAGCTTTCATCATGCAATATATGTTGAAGGGCAATTTGCCAACAAAGGTTATATCGGCCGAAGACAGCGCACTGGTCTTTACTCGTTCGCAACGTCGCATCATTTTCTTTCTTGGTGTAGGCGGATTGATGTTTGTACCCATCTTCCGTTATTTCACCGACCTGCCTCCTTACATGGGTATCTTGCTTGTGTTGGGCGTTTTGTGGACTGCCACCGAGATTTTCTATCGTGGAACGAACTTGGGCGAAGATTCTATGTCGGCTCGCGTTATTGCCTTGCTGCGTAAAATTGATATGGGTACCATCCTTTTCTTCCTGGGTATATTGATGGCTGTGGCTTGCTTGTCAGAAATTGGTGTGCTTACGGCTATGGGTCGTGGGTTGGAAAGCATCAGCGATGGCAACCATTACCTAGTTACGGGTATTATCGGTGTGCTTTCAAGTATCGTAGATAATGTTCCGCTTGTTGCTGGATGTATGGGTATGTATCCCATTGCGCCCACTGGCGATATGGCTGTTGATGGAATTTTCTGGCAACTCTTGGCCTATTGTGCTGGTGTTGGTGGTTCAATGCTTATCATTGGTAGTGCAGCAGGCGTTGTGGTGATGGGCTTGGAGAAGATAACCTTTGGCTGGTACATGAAACGTATCACGTGGGTGGCCTTCGTGGGTTATGTTGCTGGTATCCTAACTTATTGGGTAGAGCGCATGCTGTTCTTCAGCTAATGGACGTTTAGTCTATAATAACATAAGTGTTGGTTGGTAAGGCTGCACGGCTTTGACTAGATTTGTATTTCTGGCAAAGCTCATTAGGCAAGCTTTACCAACCAATTATTTTCAAACACATAGCAGATGATTGTTTTATGCTAACAATAGAGCAGGCTCAACCGAGTCAAGCGGCCGACATTGCTAGGCTTATCATGGAGGCAATGAATCACGATTGTTGCCTTTATTTCGCAGGCGAAACACATGGGTTAATGGGTTTTCATCAGTTGATGACCCATTTGGTAGGGCGCACCGATAGTCAATATAGTTATCTCAACACGCTTGTGGCTTTGGATGCAGCGGGTAAGGTTATTGGCATTTGCACATCTTACGATGGTGCTGAGCTTCGTCGACTGCGCACTGCCTTTGTGCAAAGTTGTTTAGAATGGTTTGGACGCGATTTCAGTGATATGGACGACGAAACTGCTGCAGGCTAAGTGTATGTAGGCAGTTTGGCGGTTGATGCGCATCATCGGGGCCAAGGCATTGCCAAGGCATTGCTTAAGGCCACTATTTTGCGTGCCAGCAGACTGAGTTTGCCGGCTGTTGGTTTGCTAGTAGATAAAGGAAACCCCAAGGCCGAAAAGCTTTATCATGATGTGGGATTTCGTTATGTGGGCGATAACCAATGGGGTGGGCATGCCATGAAACATCTGCAGTATGTGTTTGGTGATGAGCACGAAGCGTAAATGCTCGCCAACAGAAATTCTATGCCTTAACGCTTAATTCCCACTTGGCGTTAAGGCTTTTTCGTTTTGTTTTGATTGTGGGACTTATCTTTTTATTCTTGCTTTATTCGGGGTGAAATTATCACAACCACTTTTGGATTTATTGTAAAATATTCGGTGTATTTTTTAACATTATGAGTGCGTTATTTGCTCACAAACTATCCGCTCGCCTGCAAATAATCGATTCTCGCGAAGGTTTGGTTTGATGAAAAACACACTTCGTTGGTGAATGTTGATAATTCGTGTTTTGAGAGAAATAAACCGTATATTTCACTAGAAAATAGGTTATTTGTAGCAAAATGGCTTGCAAAATGCAGCAAAACGCGTTGCTAACTCCTACTAAACGCAGTGCTAACTCGTGCAAAATGCAGTGCTAACTCGTGCTAAACGCAAGGCTAAATGCTGCAAAACGCAAAGCAAAATGGTGCATATTGCAGCTTAAGAAGAAGTTTTTGACCTTATAAATGCTGAAAAAATACTAGTTTTTTTGCTGAAAAACTATTCAAAAAGGTATTTTTTGTCTTCTAAAAGTTGCTTTTGGGGTGGTGAAAAATGGTGAGTTGGCGCGCAAATAGAAAGGCAAAAAGGTGCAAAATGGCGAATTAGTGCTCAAAATGGATGTAAAAATAAAGGTCGCAGGTCTGAAAATAGGGCAAAAAGCATGCTTTTAGTGTGATTTTTCTCTAGAAGGGGTGATTGTTGGGAGTGTGTTTTGTAAAATAATATCACTGTATTTAACACGGAGCTAAGCTCTATGTGTTTGCTCAATCCATCCGAACGACCTACTTTTGCTTTAGGCGAAGTTCTATCGGGCTACATTATTTCTATAATGGTTAATGGCAATAGCCCCTTGTTGGTTGGCCACAAATTCACCACGAAGCATTAAGCACGCATGTAATAGTAACTGATGGCCCACTGGGCAATACATTACTTAGCATAACCAGCGTTGTCGGGCGTGCCGTTGATGGGTTTTGTGTCGATATTAGCGTCGCGATTTAAAAAGGACTGAATATCTTTTTTAATTTTCAAAAAAGGGGCAGCGTCTACATATATCTTACTTTTTTTGAGCATTGGCGCCATGTCGGCCACGCTATGTGCGTAAGAAGCCAATTCGTTTCGCATCTGTGTAGCATGCACGCTTTGTTGTCTTATCTCTATTTCGCGTTCGTGTATCAGCTGTTCGCACACTCTCATAAGCATTGGTATAACCAGTGTGTCGGCCAAGTGGTGGCCTTGAATATAGAGATAAGTTGTATCTGGCGTAACGCCCAGGCGCAATAAGTCGGCTTTCACCTCGTTCCAACTCGTTTTAGCGTTGGTATGGCGTTGGCGCAATTGGCGCAGTTTGTGGTCTATTCTGTTTCGAAGTTTCTCCAGAAGTTCATCCGTTCGATGAATCGAAAACCTGCCTAGGTCTATCATTCGGTTAAAGTCGGTGAGTGTAAACTCACTATAACAGCCTGTGCGATAGTGCCAAATATTCCACACAAAGAGGGGAAACACAATGCGCGAATAACGCGAAAAGAAGTCGGTGAAGTCGAACACAAAGTGGTCGTTGAGGGTTGCAGCCACGCACACCTCGTGCAATCCACCAGCAAAGCATTGTAAGTTTTCAATGGCATAGGCGTAGGTGTGAAACACAAAGGGGTTGTTAAGGATGGTTTTAGATAGCAGTGTGGCCCCTTGCAGCAGATAATCGTAGTCGGCATCCACACAGGCAATCATGTCGTTTCCCACCTTCTCGCCAATAAGACTCATCAGAGCTGCTTTTTTTCCCCGTTCTAATTTATTTTCTTTCGAAGGCAACATTACCTCGAAATATAGGTTTGTGTTTTCGAAACTGCCCAGCACTGTGCGCCAAAAAAAAATATCGTCGTAGCTTTCTACATAAGCCACGATGCGCCTTCGCGCCTTTTTGGGCGTCATTCTGTTGGCTGCTTCGAAGTAAGACGACGAAAGATGTTCTTTTAAACCTCTGGACATAGGGCGATTTTTTTTAAGGGGGAAAGGGCTTTAATGGCGAAAGGGCTTTTAAAGGTGAAAGGGTGAAAAGGTGAAAGGGTGAAAAGGGGGGATGTAATGGTGAAAAGGTGAAAGGTTGGAAAGGTGAAAATATGGCTTCGCCTTCTGCTTGTTAACTCATTTATACATCAACATATCAACTTATAAACTCATCAACTTATAAACTCATCAACTTATAAACTCATCAACTTATAAACTCATCATATCACCTCTTTAACTAGTGAACTTGTCTGTTTGTTTATTCATTCATCAGTTTTCTATTCCACCATGATATCACTCACTTCAGTCACTCTGTCTAGCCATCCGTCCATGATAACAGCGGGGCTATGGGTGGTGAGAATAATTTGTACGTTAGGATTAAGTTGCAAAATAAGGTCGATAAGTTGTTTTTGCCATTCGATGTGCATACTTACTTCGGGTTCGTCCATAAAGAGAACATAAGGGCGTTGATCTTCAACCAGCACTGTAAGCAGCACCACCAGCAATTGCTTTTCTCCACTAGACAGTTGATAAGGCTGCAGCGTTTCGCCTATCTGCGCAAAGCGCACTTCGTTCTCGCTGCGAATAATAGTCTTGCCCGTTTCGGCAAACAGGCGGTCAATCATGTCTTGAAACAGTTGCTTGGGTTCGTTGTGCGCCTGCGCCAAGCGTGCAGCATCTGGGGTGCCACTTTGCAAAGTGCTAATAATGCGGTTGCCAATATCAACCTGATAGTCTAGGTATCGGCGTTGCAGTTGGTAGAGTTGGAAATCTAGTTCGGTGGCAATGTTCAATCCTAGTTTTGCAATAATCTCAGCATTGAGCAGCGGGCGATCGAACGAACGAATGATGTCGTATCGCACGCATGTAGCATCTTCGGGCGCCATCGTAATGTGCACACCCTTTACATGCGCCTGATTGGTGTCGCCACCTTTAGGCAAACATTTCACCACCCGGTTAAGAATGGTGCTCTTACCCATACCGTTAACGCCACTCAACACGTTTACCTGCTTATGCAGTCGCCACACAATGTGTCGCGTTCCGCTCCATAGCGAGTCTATTTCAATCTCCTTGATGTAGTCAGCATATTTCTCCATGTGGGCTTATTGTTGTGGCCTGTGCTCGTGCTGTTGGTGTTAAGCAGAGGTTAGGGCCTGTTAAAATCAAACGTTTGTTCGTTGTTCGCGCCTGCATCTAACTCCGCTGCCTATGAAGACCACGAATTAAATGGCATGAACGCTCCTTACAAAAATACGCATTTTATTCTAATTTGACTAACTTTGCACCATAAAAAACTTAAAGAAGATATGGACAATATGCACATCAGCGATGATAATGCCTCTTCGTTCTGCGAAGAGGTCAACCAAATAGCACCAAATGCAGCCCAACAAGCGCCAACAACACCGCCCAATAAGCCTCAAGGCACACCGCCATTGCAGGCCCATGCGGCCATGTTTTTGGCTTGTATGTTTTGGGGATTGATGGCACCCTTGGGTAAAGACGCCATGACCCACGGGCTAGATGGCATCTCGATGGTTACGTTTAGAGTGGTAGGTGGTGCTTTGTTGTTTTGGTTAGCATCGCTTTTTGCTAGTAAAGAGCATGTGCCACGCAAGGATGTGTTTCGCTTTGCAGGTGCAGCCGTCTTCGGATTGGTGTGCAATCAGTGCTGTTTTACTATCGGGTTGAGCCTCACTTCGCCTATCAATGCCAGTATTGTAACCACTTCGATGCCTATTTTTGCGATGGTTTTCTCGGCTATCATCCTTAAAGAACCCATAACGGGAAAGAAAGCCACGGGCGTGTTGATGGGTTGTAGTGGTGCATTAATACTTATTCTTACAAGTGCTGCGGCCACCAACAAGGTGCAAGGAGATATACGTGGCGACCTGCTTTGCCTTTGCGCGCAGTTTTCTTATGCTTTTTATCTCTCGCTTTTCAATCCCCTTGTGCGTCGCTATTCGGTGATAACGGTTAGCAAGTGGATGTTTTTTTGGGCCACTTTGATACTCTTGCCTTTCACAGGAGTGCATGTCGCGGCCTTGCCTTGGGCACAAATAGGGGCTATTACGTGGCTCGAAACGGCCTATGTGGTGGTGATTTGCACCTTTGTTTGTTATTGTCTCATCATGGTGGGCCAGAAAACACTTCGCCCCACGGTGGTTAGCATCTACAATTATGTGCAGCCCATTGTGTCGGTAACGGTTAGTGTGCTGATGGGTATCGGCGTGTTGAAGTGGGCGCAGGGTCTTGCCATCATCTTGGTGTTTGGTGGTGTCTGGCTTGTAACTAAGTCGAAGAGCAAGCGCGACCTTGAGAAAAGAAAGTAACGTACTAGCCTCAGTCTCAATCTAAGAGAACAACAGAGTGGAATATTTGGCTGATTGAAAACAGATTAGACACATATTACATTGCTGCCTTTAATGTAGCACCAAAGAACTTATTTCTTTAATGATGTTGTCAAGCTGTTTTTTATAAATCAGTCCGTCAACATATTCCGTGGGAATAGTGCCATATCCGAACTTAGCACCCAGAATGGCGCAAGCCACAGCCGCGTTAGTGTCGGCATCTCCGCCTGCCCTTACGATGGCTAAAAGTCCATCTGCAAACGATTTGGCGTGCCAATAGGCCCATAGGCCTGCGGCTAAACAGCGTAAGGTGTACCCAACAGAGTTTTTATCTTGTAGTTCTAACGCTCGAATGTCGGTGTCGATTGATAGGTCTACGTACTCGATAATCCTATCGTCGTATTTTCTGGCCAAGTCTATTATTTGGTGATAAGACAGATCTTTGCCTTCGTAAACCAAGCTATGTATCAGCAAAGACACGATAACGCACGAACCAACGCAACGCGGGTCGTAGTGGGTTAGTTTGCAAATGTTTGCTGCACACACTTCTACTGCTTTGGGAAACAAGCCAACAACCGATGTACGCATCAGTCCTCCGTTAGCTGCCGCTCTGCAATGGCTCATCTCCCAAATTTTCTTAGACACCTCAAAAGGTTTTTCTACGTAGTCTCCAAAGAGTAAAACCTTATGTGTGGTTTCGCCAATGCCCATCGGACAGCCATCCGCCCAATGCTTGAAGTTTTGGGCAATAGAAGTTAGGTTCACTCCTTTGTCCTTGATAACGGCATTGGCAATGCACAGCATCATGTCGGTGTCGTCGGTCCAATCACCTATTTTCCACCTTTTGCGATGATGGTCTTGAAAGATGTCATTATAATGGGTGATGCCATTGGGATAGTTCAAGGCCATTTCTTCGTCTGTCATTCCTTCTGTACCCAAGCCTAGTGCGTCGCCAATGGCTTGGCCATAGATGGTTCCTTTTATTCTATCAACAAGCGTATCATTATTATTGGCTTGTTCAAAACCATGATTTATCATTATGCTTTTCGAGTTTTATAAACTATGAATGCTACTATTGTCGAATTTCATTTCATCACCGCCACATGCTTTTGCTCTTTGTTCCATTCAACTTGCTTATCATGCGAGTGCAGACCTTGTGCGACAGAATACTGCAAATATACGAAAGTTGAGGTGAATTGCGAAGAGTTTAGCGTTTTTAGTGTTGATGAAAATATTTTGTTGTCTATTGGTTGCCGATAACTTTGTTTCTAATATGTTTGTATAGGCACAAATATACCACACTTATGCGATTGCACGCCTTTGCATTTCTTCGTAACTTTGCATCGTCAAAAAGATAATAAAATAAAAAGAGAATAAGGTATGGCACGTATAGCAAAGCAGCTGACCGAATTAATCGGAGGCACCCCGTTGTTGGAACTTAGTAAGTTTTCGGCTTCTAACAACCTTCAAACGCCCATCGTGGCAAAGATAGAGAGTTTTAATCCTGGCGGAAGTGTGAAAGATCGCATTGCGCTGGCTATGATTGAGGACGCCGAACGCAAGGGCTTGCTGAAACCAGGTGCTACCATTATCGAACCCACTAGTGGCAATACTGGTGTGGGGTTGGCACTTGTGGCTGCCGTGAAAGGATATAAGTTGATACTCACCATGCCCGAAACAATGAGCGTAGAACGACGAAATTTGGTGAAAGCATATGGTGCGCAGGTGAAACTTACGCCTGGAAAAGAAGGTATGAAAGGCGCAATAGAAATGGCCATGCAGCTAAGAGCTGCTATTCCTGGGGCTGTTATTCTGCAGCAGTTTGAGAATTTGGCCAACCCCGAACGTCATTACGAGGTTACAGGGCGTGAGATTTGGGCTGATACGAGTGGTGAAATAGATATTTTTGTGGCTGGTGTTGGAACAGGCGGAACGGTGTCGGGAGTTGGGAAATATTTGAAAGAGAAAAATCCCAATGTGCGCATTGTGGCTGTAGAACCTGCCGATTCTCCTGTTTTGAGTGGCGGTAAGCCTGGTCCGCACAAGATACAAGGCATTGGTGCAGGCTTTGTTCCCAAAACCTATAATGGCAGCGTGGTAGACGAAGTGGTACAGGTTGGCAATGATGATGCTATTCGCACGGGTAGGGAATTGGCTCAACAAGAGGGTGTTTTGGCTGGAATCTCGTCGGGTGCTGCTGTATTTGCAGCCATGCAATTGGCTAAACGTCCCGAGAATGCAAGCAAACGCATCGTTACTTTGTTGCCCGATACGGGTGAGCGATATCTTTCAACGGTGCTTTATGCTTTTGAAGAATATCCTTTATAATGCGTATTCGTTATGAGGAATAAAGAAGTTAAGGAGTTAAGGGGGCTTAACTCCTTAACTCCTTAAATTCTCTTTTACAAGTCATCTGCAAACACGGGGTCGTCGTAGGGTAGCATGATGGGTGTTTGTTCGGTCATCTTTAGGATGTCGGCAGGTACAAACTGCTTGTCTACAACTAGGCGGAAGAAGAACTCATTGAACCAGTCGTTCGACATAATGAGATAGCCTTTGTATCCATTGTCTGCTCCCCAGCTGTTTTCAACCTTCCATTTAAGAGGCTTACCTTGTGCGTCGAGGTCAACAGCTGTTAAGGTCATAGCGTGCGTAGAGCCGCTGTCGAAGGTGGCAATGCGGTCGGCTTTGTTCATGGGGAACGTTGTACCGAAGAGTGATCCGTAATCAAAATTGTTCAAATCCAAATAACCTTTGCTACGGTCTAGTTGTTTGCCTACATCGTAAGAGGTGTACATCTTGTGTCCAGCCTTAAGTGATGCGATGGCCAATTTGTGAATATCTTCCATTGGAAGGTTCAAGTAGCGCCAGTTATGACCGTCGTAGGTGTGGCGGTCGTGTTTCACTTCGTACACTTTATAATAGGCATTACGTGGGTCGTTCATCACCATGATGATGTTGTTGTTAAGTGAACGGCCCACCGTTTTGTCGAAAAATTGCTTTGGAGTATAGGTTTCAACAGGGGTGATGGCTTTGCCTGCTTTGTTTTTAAAGGCATATTCGAACGACTTAACAGGCTCGCCTAGTGTTAGTGCAAGCATCTTATAGACGGTGGCAAGCATCTGTGTCTTGCGTTCTTGTATTTGTGTGGGTTTGGCTTTAGCGGCAACCATCTTGCGCAATTCAAGTCCATACTCGCGAAGTTTCGACGAAATAAGTTTCGACATCCGGCTACTGTTTTCGCTAGAGTAGGTTTCAGGCATTACGCTTTTGGGTACTAGACCATATTTTTCGGCCAAGTCGGCCACGCCAGTGAATGTACCACCATCGTTTAGAGGGTGCTTAAAGAAGAATTGCACTTCGGGGTCGTTGATAGGTTTCTTGGCACAGTCTACCACGCTTTGCAGCATGAGGTTGGCTTTTTCAAGCTGATCGTAGAAAAATAGGTAAGCATGCGAATACTCCACTGTTAGCGAATCGCTTTTCAAAGCAAAGTCGCCCCTCAGAACATTAAGGCCTGTAAACATCCAACATCTGCCCGAACTCTTTTGGTTATGAATGTTTTGCTTGGGTGTTTCCACACTGAAATAGGGGTCTATTTCAGCTCGGCTTTGAGGTGTTCGTGCCAATTCGTCGATAGAATTAGTGGCGATGGCGTTAGAAATAGCCTTCTCGGCCGTTGTTTGTTTACTGTGTTGCTGTATCTGTTGCAACATTTGCGAAGATATTCCGCCGTCCTTGTTTTGGGCGTTGAGGCTTCCTGATATGGCCAAGAGAGCCCCTACAATCAGCATTTTATTGTTCATAAATTGTTTGGTTTTTTATTTTTCTACAAAGATAGTCATAAAAAACGTCATAAGCAAGCCCCTAATAGGCAATTTGTTTGTAGGGCATCACCTATAAAGAGTGGTTGTTCTTACGGGCATTGTTATGATGGCGCAATTGGTTGGCGATGCAAACCTAGCAGTCTTAAAAAAACTTTAGGCAGGTGTGTGCGCTAAGAAAAACTTAAACTTCCTTATTCTCGGCTGCTTTGAATAGGCTAAAATTAACGCTTCCGTATGCTCGATGATCCACAAAATGTGGATGTTGGGAGAAGTCGTTGCCCCTTCCGTGTTCGAAAACCAACACGCCATTGGGTTTAAGCAGTTGGTGTTGGAAAATCAAATTGGGGATTTTCTCCAAATCGGGTAGGGCGTATGGTGGGTCGGCAAAGACGAAATCAAACTGTTGATGGCAGCTTTTAACAAACCTGAAGACGTCTCCACGGATAAGCAAACATTTGTCGGTGCCAAGTTTTGTGGTGCATTGGCGAATAAAGTTGGCGTGCTCGCGGTCGGCTTCCACGCTCACCACGCTGTTGCATCCCCTTGAAAGCAATTCAAGCGAAATGCTACCCGTGCCAGCAAAGAGGTCGAGTGCAGTGGCATCTTCAAAGTCTATATATGCGTTAAGCACGTTAAAGATATTCTCTTTAGCGAAATCGGTTGTAGGTCGAGCCTTAAACGTGCGTGGGATGTCGAAGTGTCTACCTTTATATATGCCGGTGATAATGCGCATGATGAGTGTTAGTTTGTGGTGATTTGTGGCAAAAATGTAAGCTAAAGCTTATCGGTTGCTGTCTTTTATGCCTCTCACAAAGATGGTCATGAGGTCGTAAGGCAAGCCCTCGATAGCAGTGATGGGCGCTCGGTTGAAGTCGGCCACGGGGTTGGCAACGTAGGTTTTCTTCACAAATTCCAGCAAAGCATTCTTCGTCCAGTCTTTATCAGGGATGTCGCCCGATAGGTGTAGCTCGTCTTGCACACTATCGAAGCCCATCTGTTTCCAAACATAAAGGATGAAATACATGGCATCGCGCGAGCTATTGGTGTCGAAAGCGTTACTAAATTTAAATCTGTTTTTGCCAAAGGAGAACACCTCTAGGCGCTTGTCGTGGAAGTAAGCGTACAGTTTTCTGCGGCTACCTGTAAAACTACGACGGTGCAGATGTGTCCACACACCTTTCATTAGAGGCGTTATTCTCACATCTACAAAATGGTCGTCAACCACAAGTTTCAAGTCTTTGTTCACAGCAAACACCGCCACAGCATTGAGGTCGGGCAGCACATGGTGCATCATGGTGTCGGCATCTGCCAAAACCATGGTGCGATGGTATAGTTGTCGCACATCTTCTTCTTGAAACTCGTCTATGGGCACAAGCATCACAGGCGTGTCAACCAGCAGGTTGGCGCGTTTGTAGTCCCGAAGTAGCAAGGTGGATGTTTTAAAAGCCTCGCGTAAGTTGGCTGCTACCGATATGCCACTGCGAACGGTGTAGGGTTCGAAAAACAAGTTTGTCTGCACCGTAGGGTCAACTGCGGCGAAGGAAAGCGTGTTGCGGGTGGCGCGAATCACCAGTCGCGTTTGTTGTATATGAAGGTCGGGAGCAGTCTCCTGCATGGCTTGGGTGGGGTTTAAGCGGCGCCGCGCAAGATGCTGAGCACACATAAGGCCAGCAATATTGCCACGCATAACGCCAAGATGTAATTAATGTTTACTTTCATTCGGTGTTCGGGATACTTTTTCTAACTTTGCATTCCGTTGTGTTGGGCGCATCGTGACAGGACGTAATCCTGCACAACGCTTTTGCAAAATTACAAAAATGTTTGCAAACTTGGTGTTTTAGAAATCAAAAACAATGATAACCCACGAGATATATCTTCGCCTTGAGCAATGTTTTGGGCATGCGCCTACGACAGAACAAGAATCGGCTATGCGTGTTTTTACAGAATTTTTGGTGTGTCGCAACCCGCATTCGATGATGCTGATGCGTGGAAGTGCGGGAACGGGAAAAAGTTCTTTGGCTGGCGCTTTCGTGCGAGCGATGGCGCTATTAGGACAAAAAACGGTGCTGATGGCTCCCACTGGTCGCGCCGCTAAGGTGTTTTCGCTCAATAGTGGTGGGCATGCGGCCTTTACCATTCATCGTAAGATTTATAGACTAAGGGCATTTGCTGGCATCGGGGGTGAGTATAACCTTAATGATAATTTGCATGCCGACACGCTTTTTATGGTGGACGAGGCCTCAATGGTGGCTAATGGGGGTGGGGTAGAGGCAGGCTTTGGTAGTGGTAGACTGCTTGACGACCTTGTGCGTTATGTTTATTCGGGGCGCAATTGCCGTCTTGTGCTCATAGGCGACCAAGCGCAGCTTCCGCCTGTTGGCGAAGAGTTGAGCCCTGCTCTCGACACGCAGTTTATGGAAGGCTATGGCATGGAAGTATTTGCCTGTAACCTCAACGAGGTGGTGAGGCAGCAATCGCAAAGTGGTATCCTGTTTAATGCCACTTGCTTGCGCCAGTTAATGGGTCGCGACGATGATACGCTGTTGCCCAAAGTTAGGTTTCAGGGGTTTGCTGATGTGCTGGTTGTGCCTGGCGATGAACTTATCGAGACACTCAACACTAGTTATACAGAGGTGGGGATGGACGAAACCATCGTGGTGACACGTAGCAATAAGCGGGCAAATGTTTTTAATCAAGGCATCAGAAACACAGTATTAGGACGAGAAGAATTGCTCACCACGGGCGACTTGCTCATGGTGGTGAAGAACAATTATTATTGGACGGAGAAGGAAAAAAGTTCTATAGGCTTCTTGGCTAATGGTGACCGAGCGCGTGTGATGCGAGTAAGAAACGAACAAACAGCCCACGGATTGCGCTTCGCCGATGTGTGGTTGCAGCTAAGCGACTACGAGAATGAGGAACTAAAAGTAACCATTGTGCTGGATAGTTTGCTCTCTGAAGCACCTGCGCTCACGGCTCAACAAAACGAGGAACTATATAATAATGTGTTAAACGATTATGCCGACGTGCCTTTGAAGGCCGATAGAATGAAGATGGTGAAGGGTGATGTGTTTTTTAATGCTTTGCAAGTGAAGTTTGCTTACGCCGTAACTTGTCATAAAGCGCAGGGTGGACAGTGGGAACATGTGTATCTTGACCAGGGTTATGTGCCAGAAGACGCGTCGCGTTCTGATTATCTGCATTGGCTTTACACGGCCTTTACACGTGCTAAGAGTAAACTTTTCTTGGTGAATTGGCCTAAGCAACAAATGGAATAATTTGTTTCTACGTTATGAAGAGTAGCCTCTCTACATCGCTCGGTTTGTAGTATTCTTTGCAGTACAAGCTATCTTGTACTGCGACTACAAGTTGCTTGTAGCCCACTACAAGGCTCTTGTAGCGAGGGTATGTTGTTGACAAGGGGGTATTAAGTCGGAGTTAAGGGGTTATGAAGTAGGGATTTAAAGAGTTGTGAAGTAGAAGGCTTAGCCACATTCTCACCTTTTTATCCCCTTTTCCTCTTTTCAGTCTTTCACTTTTTCCCCTTTCCAATCCCCTTTCACCATTAATACTCTCACTTCCGCATTTCCCATCTTTTCCACTTCGTGCATTTCCTTATCGTAAAGCACACTTTGAATAGCTTTATTAATAATGCCATGGCCCACGGCTAGCACCGTTTGGTTGGGATATTGTTGAGCAATCAAGTTGAGAAATAGGTTAGCACGTTGCTTAATTTGTGGCAAAGTCTCCACATCATCGGGCCAAACTTTGTCTTTAAGACTAGGAATAAATTCGCCGGTGAAGCCACCCCAGTCGCGTTCGCGCAATAAAGGTGTTGTAACAAACGACTTGTTGTGAGCTTCAGCGATAATTTTGCAGGTGTGTTCGGCTCGCTGTAGGTCGCTGCTAATAAAGGCGTCGATATGCGTATTGCTAAGTTTGCGCGCCAATTTCTCTGCCTGTTCCACGCCTGTTTCGTTTAGTTCGCCTTGAGTTTGGCCTTGCAGTATTTGGTTTATATTGTCCACGGTTTCGCCATGGCGCACCAATAAAAGCGTTGTCATATATGGGGGTGATGAGTTTATGAGTTCTTGAGTTTATGAGTTGCTGAGGTTTCGAACGCGAGGTTATAATTTTATACCAACGCATTGCTTATCAGTTTGAGCATAACATTCATCTTTATGTTGAATGTTAGAGACGAGAAAATTCTTTAGATGTTGAATTTAGGATACCTTTAGTTATAAACATTTCACAAAAGTAACCAAAAAAATTGCACCGACAAAAGATAGTTTGTATTTTTGTAGGTAGATTAAGGCACATCCAGTCCGTATCTTGCGAAAGAGGAAAGGCCTCATGAGGAGTCTCCATAAACGGAACGAGGAAATTACAAAACACGCCTAAAAAAATCTGATGTATATATAATAATGAGTATGAAAACAGTTCAAGCAGCATTTCTCCGTGCTATCATCGCCGTTGTGGTGGGTTTTTTGTTGATAAAATACCGTGAACAAACGGTGACGTGGATAACCATCATCATCGGTGTGTTGTTCTTTATCTCTGGTTTGATATCGTGTATCGTTTATTTAGTTAATCGAAACGCCAAGACCACGGCCACTTTGGATGTAAATGGCAACCCCATTTCGATAGACAAGCCTACGTTTCCAGTGGTGGGTATTGGTAGTTTAGTGCTAGGAGTGGCCTTGGCTGCATTCCCCACAATAGTGGTTAACTGGATGGTTTACATCTTTGGTGCCATCCTTATTTTAGGTGCTGTGGGACAATATATCACCTTGGCCAGTGTAGTTAAACTCTCTCGTCTGGGACTTTTCTTTTGGCTCATGCCCTCCATTGTGTTTGTTGTGGGGCTAATAGCTATTTTCCGTCCCCAATGGATAGCCTCTGCTCCCTTGCTTTTCTTAGGTTGGGCCATGCTGTATTATGGGATTGTGGAATGCATTAATGCCTTTAAGGTGATGAATATACGAAGGCAAGTGGCCCGACTTGAGAGACAACAGCAGACCGAAGCAGAAGTTGTGGATGCCGAAGCTGAGGAAGTTGGTGCGCAAGACGTTGCTTCTGGACTCCCTGCTGTGGATGCAACACCCGCCAACAGCGCACCCGAAGAACCCGAAAATCCTAACGTTGGGGCAGGAATATAAACAGGTAGCCCATTTGCTAAGCGATAAAACCTAGACAAAAGGGCTATTAGGAACTTAGATATAACAGAGGCCGACCCAAGAAGTGGTGCATAATCCGCGTCTTGGGTCGGCCTTTATTGTGACAGCTTTGGGAAGAAGTTTAACATATAACACCTAGATTGAAGATTATAACTTTGGTGTTGTATTACTTATAATCAATAATTAACTTGTTTCTAATGGCAAAAAGGCATCAATATTTTTTGTGTTTTGCTGTTTTTAAATTAACTTTGCGGTCAATACAACTAAAAATTACTATAATATTGCTTTTAGATAATAAAATATTTTCCAATAAAGAGTTTATCAACATAAAAAGACTTAAGATAATATTTGTGTTGATGGCTTTGTTTATAACAAATGTTATGGCGCAAAATTCTAACTCTATTCAACGCATGATGGGGTTTCCCACCGAAGAACCTGGTTTCGATAAAGGCGTGTCAGCTTGTTTCTATGGCGTTATTAACGGTCGCTTATATATAGCAGGAGGGTGCAACTTCCCCGAGAAACCAGTGGCCGAGGGTGGCAAAAAACGGTTTTATAAAACTATTTATGCTGCCGAACTGCAAGCCAACAGCGACCAACTGGTTTGGAAAACCGTTGGGCAGATGCCTCAAGAGGCTGCTTATGGCGTGAGTGTTAGTTACGAAAACTCCTTGATTTTTGTTGGTGGAAATAACGAAGTGGGCGCACTTACCACGGCCATTAGATTGTATCCCACGGCCGAGGGCGTGAAACAAGAAGCGTTACCCAGTTTGCCTCATGCCTTAGACAATATGTCTGGCGCAGTGGTTGGCCACATTCTATATGTGGCTGGTGGCAATTGCGAGGGCGTGGCCACGCAAAAAGTGTGGTCGTTAAATCTAAAGAACGCTGAAAAAGAGGGTTGGAAAGAGCATGCTGCTATACCTGGTATTGCTAGAGTTCAGCCCATTGCTGCTCCCCTTGAGGGTGGTTTGCTGGGCGTTTGGGGTGGTTTTGCACCCAAAACAGAGACAAAGCCCGCCCAGTTGGCTATGAATGGCGCAAGTTATAATGCTGGTTGTGGCACTTGGACTTCCTTACCAGTGCCAACAGATGCTGTTGGCGAAGAGGTGTTTACAGGTGGAGCCGCGGCTATTGCTGTGCCCCAGAAAGGTGTTGTTGTGGTGGGTGGTGTTAATAAAGATGTGTTTTTGGCAGCCATCAATAAGTTGCCTGAGGGCTATTTGTTGCACGAACCCGAATGGTATCGTTTTAACAACAAGGTGTTGTGCTATCGCCAAGGTGCGTGGACGCAACTGCTTCAACACTCTTCGGTGGCTCGTGCTGGTTGTGCCTTGGCCTATTGGGATGGTTGGGTGTATGTTGTGGGTGGCGAATTGAAGCCAGGCATACGCACAAGCGAGATAGTTAGGTTTCGTGTGGACTAAGTTTTTGTGCACGGGTTGAGTCTATGGCTAGTAGTATGCCTGTTTAAACATTTTCAGTTTACTGGTTTGAAGGTGCTAGATTACTGGCAAATGGCGAAGGCATGTGCGATAGATGATAGACGCACGAAACAAGTAAGTAATAAGTAAAGACAATTTTTGCGTGCGAGATTGGCGTACATTTTGAGTCATGCGCACGACATATTAAACACAAAATACAGATAAATGATAGCGAATAAAAACTACCCCTGGATTGTGGTTGGATTGTTATGGGTGGTGGCCTTACTTAATTATATGGACCGCCAGATGCTTTCCACAATGCAAGGAGCCATCAAGGCCGATATTGTAGAATTGAACAAAGCTGAAGTATTCGGTGCATTAATGGCAGTGTTTATGTGGGTTTATGGTTGTTTCAGTCCCTTTGCGGGCGTTATAGCCGATAAACTTAGCCGAAAGTGGCTCGTGGTGGGCAGTCTCTTCGTGTGGTCGGCCGTTACGCTTTCTATGGGCTTTGCCACCAAATTCGAAACGCTTTACGTGCTTCGTGCCCTGATGGGTGTTAGTGAAGCGCTCTATATACCATCGGCCTTAGCACTAATAACCGACTGGCATTCGGGTAAATCGCGCTCGTTGGCTATCGGTGTGCACATGACAGGTTTGTATGTTGGTCAAGGTTTGGGAGGCTTTGGTGCCAATCTTGCTCATTATTTCTCGTGGCATTACACCTTCTTTGCTCTAGGTTTGATAGGCGTTGTTTATTCGTTTGTGTTGATGTTTTTGCTCTATGAGAACCCCAAATGCAGCGTTAAGAGTCGCAATACGGTGGCACCTGGTCAAAAAAGCGAGAGCATTTGGCGAGGACTTGGCGTGGTATTAGGTAACTGGGCATTTTGGATTATCCTGTTTTATTTCGCCGTTCCCAGTCTTCCTGGTTGGGCAACAAAGAACTGGTTACCCACACTTTTCTCTGAAAATCTGTCGTTAGATATGACAGCAGCTGGTCCGATGTCTACCATTACCATTTCTGTTTCGTCGTTCATTGGTGTTATCTGTGGTGGTATTCTTTCCGACCGTTGGGCACAACGCAACGTTCGTGGTCGTATCTACACTAGTGCCATTGGGCTTAGTCTAACCATTCCTGCGCTTTTGTTGCTAGGATTTGGTCATAGTGTTGTGGGGGTTGTTGGTGCAGGCTTGCTCTTTGGTGTAGGCTTTGGTATTTTCGATGCCAACAATATGCCCATACTTTGCCAGTTTGTGTCGGCCAGATATCGTGCAACAGCCTATGGCATTATGAATATGACGGGTGTTTTTGCAGGCGCTGCAGTTACACAAGTGCTGGGTTCGTGGACCGATGGCGGTAATCTAGGCTTAGGTTTCGCCCTTCTAGGTGGCATTGTGGCCTTGGCGCTTATTATGCAACTCGCGTTCTTGCGCCCACAAACAGATAACGTACCCTAAGGTGTTAGTTCTTGAGTTCATAAGTTTTTGAGTTTTCGGGTTCTATTATGTTTTACTTTCTTAGTCTTTTCGGCTACATTTACCCACTAGATGTTTACGAAGTTATAACTAGGAACACCCATCTCACAAACTTACGAACTCACAAACTCACCAACTTACAAGCTCAATAACTCACGAACTTAAATAAATAACATACATATAATGGAAAAGATTATCGGACTGATTGATGCGCCGTTTACACCGTTTCACGCTAACGGCGAAGTAAATCTCGAACCCATCGAACGCTATGCGCAAATGTTGCAGCACAACGGATTGAAGGGAGTGTTTATCAATGGCTCGTCGGGCGAGGGCTATATGCTTACCACCGAGGAGCGAATGTTGTTGGCCGAACGCTGGGTTAGCGTTGCTCCTGAAGGCTTCAAAGTTATTGTACACGTTGGTAGTTGCTGCCTAAAAGAAAGTGTTGCCTTGGCTCGTCATGCCGAAAAGATTGGTGCTTGGGGCGTTGGCGCTATGGCTCCACCATTCCCAAAGATTGGTCGCGTCGAAGAATTGGTAGACTATTGCGCTGCTATTGCCGAGGCTGCACCATCACTGCCTTTCTATTATTATCACATTCCCGCCTTCAATGGTGCCTTCTTGCCGATGATAGATTTGCTTAAGGCTGTTGATGGACGTATCCCTAACTTCGCAGGCATTAAGTACACCTATGAAAGTTTGTACGAATACAACCAATGCCGACTATATAAGGATGGCAAATACGATATGCTGCACGGACAAGACGAAACCATTCTGCCTTCTTTGGCACAAGGAGGAGCAAAAGGTGGCATTGGCGGAACAACCAATTATAATGGTCGTGAACTAGTGGGCATCATCGAAGCATGGAACAATGGCGACATCGAAACGGCTCGCGAAAAGCAAAACTTCTCGCAAGCGGTAATCAATGTGATATGCCATTTCCGCGGAAACATCGTTGGTGGAAAGCGTATCATGAAGTTCTTGGGCTTCGACCTCGGACCTAATCGCACGCCTTTCCGAAATATGACCGACGAAGAAGAGGCGCAAATGCGTAGAGAATTAGAAGAGATAGGATTTTTTGAAAGGTGCAACGTGTGCAAATAACTAAACGATTAAGCACTAATAACTAAATGGATACAAAACAATATTTGCAACATTGGGCGCAGCGTTATAAAGAAGACTTTGTAAACAATGTGATGCCGTTCTGGATGAAATACGGATTGGATCGCCAAAATGGGGGCGTGTACACCTGTGTTGACCGCGACGGAACGCTCATCGATTCAACTAAGAGTGTGTGGTTTCAAGGTAGGTTTGGCTTTGTTGCTGCTGCCGCGTACAACAATATCGAACAAAACCCCGAATGGCTTGCTGCTTCTAAAAGCTGTATCGACTTTATTATCAACCATTGCACCGCGCCTGATGGTCGCATGTACTTTGAGGTTACGGCCGAGGGAACACCACTTCGCATGCGTCGTTACCTCTTTTCAGAGTGCTTTGCCATTATCGCCATGGCCGAATATGCCATCGCTTCGGGTGATAAGAGCTATGCTCAGCGCGCATTAGACCTCTTCAAACTGGTGCAACGCTATGCCAATACACCAGGATTGTTGCCTGCCAAGTATCTGCCAAGCGTGCAATGCCAGGGTCATTCGCTCACGATGATACTTATCAACACGGCTTCGCGTTTGCGTATGGCCATCGACGACCCCATCCTAACAGAGCAAATAGACACTTCGTTGCATGCCATTAAAAACTATTTTATGCATCCCGAATATAAGGCTTTGCTTGAAACAGTTGGACCTAATGGCGAATTTATCGACACCATCAACGGCCGAACCATCAACCCAGGCCACTGCATAGAGACGGCTTGGTTTGTTTTGGAAGAGTCGCGCCATCGTAAATGGGATGCTGACTTAAAACAAATGGGCCTAGAAATCCTTGATTGGTCGTGGGATTGGGGATGGGATGAAACCTACGGAGGCATCATCAACTTCCGCGATTGCAAGGGATTGCCCTCGCAAGACTATGCGCAAGACATGAAATTCTGGTGGCCACAAACCGAAACGGTTATCGCTATGCTCTATGCTTACTTGGCTACAGGTGACGAAAAATACTTGGAACGCCACCAACTAATTAACGATTGGACCTACAAACACTTGCCCGACCCAGAGTTTGGCGAGTGGTATGGCTACTTACATCGTGATGGCACCGTGGCACAACCTGCCAAAGGCAACCTCTTTAAAGGTCCGTTCCACATCCCACGTATGCTCATCAATTCGTTCTTGCTGTGCAACGAAATTCTGAAAACGAAATTCTAACACTGTAGATGAATAAAACGGTCGACCTCTCGGTGAGCAACTACGGCATCACAAGGCACAATAACTACCAACTGGTGGTGCTGCCTTGGGGAGCAACCGAGCCACACAACTACCATTTGCCTTATATCACAGACTGCATTTTGTCGCATGATATTGGCGTAGATGCAGCCCAACGCTTGCTAGATGTGCATGGCTTGCATGCCATGGTGATGCCACCAATTACGATGGGTTCGCAAAATCCGGGGCAAAGAACATTGCCTTTCTGTGTGCATACACGATATGAAACACAAAAGGCCATACTGACAGATATCGTAGATTCGCTTTATCATCAAGGATTTCGCAAGTTGGTTATAGTTAATGGTCATGACGGCAACACGTTTAAAAGCATGATTCGCGACCTGCTTACACAATATCCCGACTTCCTTATCGCTGCTAGCGAGTGGTTTAAAATGTGCCGTGCAAAGGACTTTTTCGACAATCCAGGCGACCATGCCGACGAAATTGAAACCTCGGTGATGATGCATTACCATTCAGAATTGGTGAATCTCGCAGATGCGGGCGAAGCTAAGAGCAACGCTTTCACTATAGAAGCCTTGCAAGATGGACGTGTGTGGATGCCACGCAATTGGAAAAAGGTGTCGAAAGACACAGGTATTGGCTCGCCTTCGCTGTCTACAGCCGAGAAGGGAAAACGTTTTGCTAGTGCTGTTTGCGATGCCTACGCCAGTTTTTTTGCCGATTTCATAGCGGTGAATAACGAAGACGACCTTTATACGGAAGATGCTTGGTGAGCAACAAACTTGCCAGCTAGCTTGCTAACAAGCTTTTATATTATGTGCAAAATGTGCGCACCGCCTTGCACATTGCTTTATTTTCAATCCCGAACCTGCCAATAGCGCAAGGCCTACCCATGCTAAATGAGTTATCCTTATGCTGTTGGCTGGTTTGGGATTGCTGTTTTTAATTTCGCTAATACAAGCATTTCACCATTGGCTTACCGCTAAAGAATAGTCTGTAAAAAATGTTTACCAACATATTAATGTGCAAAGGGACAACAATAGGGATGAAACGAACATATTCTTTTGGGTAAAAACAACTTTTTTTCAATTTTATTTTGTTACTTTGCAACCGATTATACTCATTAGCAATAAAGATAAGACTATGACGAAAGCAAAGCTGAAACTAGCATTGGTTGCCTTGTGTTATGCCCCAGTGACATTTGCACAAACACCCAAGGACAACAAACAGCAACAGCCAACAACGGTAGACGAGTCGGCATTTACATTCACCGAGGCACAACTTGGTGATAACGAAAATATGTCGCAGAACGTAACCATCATTAATTCGGCATCTAATCTATATGCCTCGCAAGTGGGATTCTTATTCTCACCAATGAGGTTTAGGTATCGTGCACTTAACCAAAAGTACAACGAGGTGCATGTAAACGGTGTGCCATTAAACGATGCCGTGAGCGGACAATTCCGCTTTTCAAATGTAGGAGGACTGAACCAACAAACTCGAAATGCCGACTTTGCATTGCCTTTCGAGGATAATCTCTTTGCCATGCCTGCATTGGGAGGTTCTAATAACTACGATTTCCGACCCGCTAATCAACCCACCGGTCACCGCCTCTCAATTGGTGGCGCCAACCGAAACTACACTTTGCGTGGTATGTACACATATAATAGCGGACTAAACGAGAAAGGATGGGCCTTTTCGGCTAGCTTAACTTATCGTTGGGCTAACCGCGGATATGTGGAAGGCACCTTCTATAACTCTTTATCTTATTTCTTGGGCGTGCAAAAGGTGTTTGGTTCGCGCACACAGCATTCGATGGCCTTCACCACTTGGGGCAATCCCACAGAGCGAGGCTCGCAAGGTGCAGCAACAGACGAAAGCTATTGGATTGCTAACGATAACCAATACAACCCCTATTGGGGATACCAAAACGGCAAAGTGAGAAACTCGCGCGTGGTAAACGACTTCGCACCATCGGCCGTAATGACCTGGGATTGGAAGATTGACGATGGCTTGAAGCTTTCTACTTCGCTCTTTGGACGATACAGTATGTACAAAAGCACGAAGCTAAACTATAATAATAGCGATAATCCGCAGCCAGATTATTGGAAAATGTTGCCCAGTAGCTATTATGATGTTTGGGATGAAACCAACAAATTGGCTAGAACAAGACAATCACTTGCCGACTGGTATACAGCCTATAATTATCTAACGGCAAGCAAAGCCAACCGACAAGTGAACTGGGATAGACTCTATGCTGCCAATAAAAGTGTGGCAGCACAGGGCGTAGATGCTATGTATTACTTGCAAGCTCGTCGCAACGATGCACTAACATTGGCGTTGGCTTCTACACTTAACATGCAGGTTACAAAGAACGCTACATGGAACTTAGGTTTTATCGGTAGCACTAACAATGCCCGTAACTATCAAACTATGGACGATTTGCTGGGTGCTAACTCCTATCACAACGTTAACACTTATGCCATTGGTACCTATGCACCCAATTCTTCGCAAGTGCAATACGACTTGAACAATCCTAATGCACTGGTGGGAAAGGGCGATGTGTTTGGTTACGACTATCATCTGCTGGTGAATAAGGCCATGGCTTGGAGCAGTTATAATGTGCTTCTTGGTCGTGTAAACTTAATGTTTGCTGGTAAAGTGGGAGGCGTTAGCATGCAACGCGACGGCAAAATGCGCAACGGATTGTTCGCAGAAAGCTCGTTTGGCAAAAGCGGTACCGCGCATTTTCTTGAAGGTGGCGGTAAAGCAAGCCTAATTTGGAGCATGGGCGGCGGCAATACGTTGCAGTTGGGTCAAGGTTATCAGTTTAATGCACCCACGCCTTACGTGTCGTTTGTAGCTCCTGAATTGAACAACGACTTTGTGCTAGGCCTGAAAAACGAGCGTGTGTATAGCGCTGAATTAGGTTTTCAACATCAATCTGGCCGTATTCACCTTAACCTTAACGGATATTTCACTCACTTAAGCAATGTTGCCGATTGGCATTGCTTCTATTTCGACGATATCAACTCGTTCTCTTACGTGGCAGTTAAGAACCAAAAGAAGGTGCACTATGGGTTGGAAGCAGCGTTGAAATATAAAATAAACTCTGCATTTGACGTAAAACTCTTGGGCACAATGAGCGAAGCCAAGAATATTAACGATGCTTACGTAACCTATGTAAACTCAACTCAAGGTACTTACGAGAATGATGTGGTGCTTAATAAAGATATGCGCGAGGCTGGAACGCCCCTTACGGCTGGTAGCTTGATTCTTAGCTACCACAAAGGAGGCTGGTTTGTAGACTTGTGTGGCAACTACTACGACCGCATTTACCTGGGTTATTCGCTTTATCATCGCTATAAGAGCGTGGGCGAGAAACGCGGAAACGTTGATGCCGAAGGCAATGTGATGCGCACTCCGCAAGATAAAGGGAATGGCGGATTTATGCTAGATGGCTCGATTGGTAAGAGCATCTATCTGAAACGCGGACAGATGTCTGTGAACTTGATGTTCACCAATCTGCTCAATAATAGCCGTATTGTGACAGGTGGCTACGAACAAAGTCGTTCAGACTATACCGCTTCGGGTAATGCACGTGCTTATAAGTTCTCGCGTAATCCCAAGAAATTCTATGCTTGGGGCACTAATGCGATGCTCAATGTAACTTATCGCTTTTAGTGCGGTAGGCATTCATGCCCCTAGGCATATCATCTAACAATTGATAAGTTCATAACCCAAATGCGCATAGCCACAGTTCGGTTGGCCAAAGTCACGAACTGGGCAGCGCAAACAAAATATCAACAGTGACATGAAAATAAGATATTCGCTCATTGCCATAGCTTGTGCGGCCCTTGTTGGCTGCATGGACAAGGATTGGAACGACCCCAACAACAGTGAGGCGTACGGCAATCCGAGCATAAAAGAAACAAACGTAATTACCATTAGCGAGTTGAAGAACAACTACGCCAATGTCATCGCCTCGCAAACAGACCCATATAAGCAGGTAGAAAACAACATACAGATAAAAGGTCGCATAACAGGCAACGACATTCAAGGCAACATTTATAATAGCATTTGCCTAGAAGATGCAACAGGCGGCATACTTATCAACATCGCGCAAGGCGGTCTTTTCGGTTATTTGCCCGTTGGACAAGAAATCATCGTTAACCTCAAAGACCTCTTTGTGGGCAGTTACGGACAGCAAGCGGCCATCGGCACACCCTTTACCAATGGCAAGGGACAGACTTCGGTTAGCAGGATGAACCGCTATTTGTGGAACGAGCATTTCAATTATGCGGGCTCTGTTGATGTATCGAAAGTGCAACCCGAAGTGTTCGACGTGTCGAAAATATCCGATGCAGAATATCTTCGCACCCACAGTGGCCGACTGATGACCATCAAAGGCGTTAAGTTTAAAGACGCAGATGGTAAAAAGGTGTTTGCATCGGCAGCCGAAAAAGATGCAGCCAACAGCGTTAACCGCGAGTTGGAAGGCTTTACAAGCAAACAAATTGTGGTGCGCACCAGCACCTACGCCGACTTTGCCGCCCAGCCACTTCCACAAGGAACGGTAGACATAACAGGCATCTTCACTCGCTTTCGCAACACGTGGCAAATACTGATACGTACCGAGAGCGACGTAAAGAAGTGAAACACGCTGAGTTTTCGGCTCTCTCCATGCGCGTTTGTTTGTCTACACAGCTAGAATTATGCGGATAATACAACGGCGGAGAGTAAGGCAGAAACTTGATAAAAGAAACATTAACACATATAATAAGCAGTCATTATGAAAAAAGTAATCTATGCAATATTAATAGCGGCTCTTGCTACCGCCATGCTAGGGGGTTGCCAAGACGTGCCCGAACCATACAACAACCCGAACGAAAACAAGGGTGGCAACCAAGAAGTGCTTGACCCCGGCACACCTACTGGCACAGGAACGGAAGCCGATCCTTATAACATTACTGCCGCCTTGGCGAAGATTAAGACCCTGAAAGGCGGAGAGAATACAGGCGAAATCTTTGTGAAAGGAAAGATTAGAAGTGTTAAGGAAGTGGATACAGGTAATTTTGGCAACGCAACTTACTTTATTTCCGACGACATTACCAAAAAGATGGATAGTTTGCAGATATACCGTAGCAAGTATTTAGGTAACGCCAAGTTCACTGCGAAAGACCAAATTAAAGCGGGTGACGAGGTTGTTATCCGTGGGATTTTCGTCAACTTCAAGGGCAACACGCCTGAGAGCGAACCCAACAAATCGTGGATTCACTCGCTTAACGGTAAGACCGTTGAGGCCGAAACGCTAGTTCCTGGCGAACCTAAAGGTGCTGGAACGGAGGCCGAGCCTTACAACGTAACGGCTGCTTTAGCTAAGATTAAGACCTTGGGGGGAAAAGATACGCTTAAAAACCTATATGTAAAAGGAAAGATCAGATACATTAAAGAGGTAAACTTGGAGAAATATGGTAGTGCCACTTATTATATTTCCGATGACAACACGAAGAAAATGGACAGCTTGTACATTTTTGGTAGCAAATTCCTAAATAATGAAAAGTTCAAAACAAAAGACCAAATTAAGGTAGGTGATGAGGTTGTTGTTGTCGGCTCATTCGTAAACTTTAAGGGGAACACCCCTGGAGCTGCTGGTGGGAAAACACATCTCTATATGCTTAACGGCAAGAAAGAGACTGGCGGAACTACTCCCGAAGAACCTGAAACGCCCCAAACGGGTAAAGGACTTTCTATTGAGGGGCAAGTGGTAACGTTGACCAATACCAACGCAGAGGTAGGAACGGAAACCATAACCTATGAAATGAGCAAGTTAGGAAATGACGATATAGCCAAAGTTGACCCAATTAATTTGGGGGATGGACTAACGCTGACGGTTGAACAATCGGACGGAAAGGCTGCTCCAACCTATGTCGGCAAGTTTAAGAACTTGCGTATTTATGCCAATAACGTTTTCACAATAACAGGGAACAAGAAGATTGCCAAGGTTGTCCTTGACTGCGACAAGTTCAAGAAAGACGTTTATGTTGGCAACACCACTGCTACCGTGTCTTTCAATGGCAACTCGGTAACTTACAAGAACGTGTTCTCGGAGCCCAAGGGCGGTGGTGTGC
This sequence comes from Hoylesella shahii, assembly GCF_937990675.1. Taxonomy (NCBI): domain Bacteria; kingdom Pseudomonadati; phylum Bacteroidota; class Bacteroidia; order Bacteroidales; family Prevotellaceae; genus Hoylesella; species Hoylesella shahii. The sequence goes on from NZ_CALKQY010000031.1 coordinate 46,357, forward strand.
AATTGCGCATACTTAAAGTCACTGTTGTGTACGTCAAGTAACGGCTCTTTGGCTTGCAGACAACTCTCAGGCGGCAACACACAATGCAGCGTTGGATAACGGCTAAGCCAGCGGTTGGCGCAGTTTCTTGTTAACTCATTAACTTGGCAACTTGTCAACTGCCCTCCCACGTTTTTCGACACGTTAACTGGTTAACTTGTCAACGGGGTCCTCATTCCTTCACCCCACTATTTCACTAAAAAAGCATAGAAAGCTTTGGCGGGCTGCGAATTTATTCGTAAATTTGCAGCCCGTATAGTATACGTATTACATAACATATATATAAAAAAGTAAAATGAAAAAAGGTATTCATCCCGAAAACTATCGCCCCGTCGTATTCAAAGATATGTCCAACGGCGATATGTTCCTTTCACAATCTACGTGCAAAACCAATGACACTGTAGAGTTTGAAGGCGAAACTTACCCTGTGGTAAAGATTGAAATCTCAAGCACTTCTCACCCCTTCTATACTGGTAAGAGCAAGCTTGTTGATACAGCTGGTCGCGTAGACCGCTTCATGAACCGCTATGGTAAGATCAAAAAATAATATATCTTTTTTATAAGTATATATTTAAACGAGCGTATGAAGTAGCATTTGTTCACTATTACGCTTCGAACACTTTAGAAATGCGCCCTCAACGTAGTTGCATATACGTTAAGGGCGCATTTCGCAAATATATGTGGTATGTGTTGAAGGATGTAATGCAGCCCACAGATTTTTTTTTATGACCTCAAAACAATTTTCTTTGCCAAATGATAAAGAAGTTAATGATGTTCGCCGTTGCCTTTGTATTAGTGGCTTGTGAAGGAGAAGACCTTAGTAAAGTGGACAAAACGGGCGGTAATGGCAATGTGGCTACAGGCGAAAATCGCAATGCCAACAATGCCAGTACGTATAAAGAGTATAGGCGTTTGGAGTTTCCGCAACTTAAAACAGGGGCCAATAGGGTGCTGTTGCATAAAACCAAAGATGGCGTTTTGAACTTCGCTGTGGAATGGAATGAGGCGAAAAAAGCGCAAAGGTGGTCTTGCTACCAGCTTTTTAGAAGTAACATGGTGAAGAACGCAAACCGTTATAAGTCGGACACAAACCAATACCCTGTGGACCCTTTGTTGCCCAAGTCGCTATGGTTTACCTCTGATCCCTACCGGAGTACTGGTTACGATCATGGGCATATATGTCCGTCGGCAGACAGACTTAATTCGGATGAAGCCAATTATCAAACTTTTTATCTCACCAACATGCAGCCCCAGTTGCCTGGATTTAACCGAGCTGTATGGGAAACCATGGAAACAAAGGTGCGCGAGATTGCTAGTCGCAATGGTTATTCGTTCTGCGATACACTTTATATTTGCAAAGGAGGCACGATAGACAAGTCTGAACAGGTGTTGGCAACTATTGGAAAGGGACTAATTGTACCCAAATTTTTCTTTATGGCTTTGTTAAGGGTGAAAAATGGTGTGTATAATGCCATGGGCTTTTGGATTGAACATAAACCTAGCAATGACAAACGTTTAGCTAAATACGCAGTCTCTATTAAGGAATTAGAGAGAAAAACAGGTATCGACTTTTTCTGTAATTTGCCTGATGATATAGAGAATGTGGTGGAAGAAGCTGCTGTTAACAACACGTTGTGGGGCTTGAACTAAGTCTAGAGCCGTAAGTGTGTGCATGTATGGGATAATTTTCGCCCACAACTAACGGCCTCTTCATTCACGCAGTTATCGATGTCGCATGCATAGTGTCCCAGTGAACAAGCTTTAGGCATGCGTTTCAAAGACGACTGCTGCTCTTTGTGTGCTGCTTTGCCTAGGTTGTTGTTGCAGGTGCTAAGTAGCTGAATCGTTAATTGGGTAGAAACAACGTGTGTTTGATGGTGTTGCGTTTAACCTTTAGTGGCAGATATTGGTTTTAGTGTTGTTTGCTAGTGTGGATTTATTTATGCTTATCTTGGTTTGAAGGAGAGTAAAGGCATTCGTTTTCTGTGTACCTCAAGCGATTATTTGGAGGAAATACAAAAGCGATGGGCTGAATTATTCTTGCTCTGTTGTTTGACTTTCTAACAACGATTGCACTACTAGCGCGTGTGCTCGGCGCTTTCCTTAATTAGGTAATGATAGGTGTTCTTATATTTTGTTTGTGTATGATGTAAAATATTCGGTGTAAAATTTAACATTGTGAGCGCTTTATTTTTCACCAACAGTTCACTCGCTCCCAAATAATCGATTCTCGCTGAGGTTTGTTCGGATGAAAAGCGGCACTGCTTTGGTGATGTTTTCAAAGGTGTTTTTGATGAAATAAACCGCGTTTTATACTATATTTTGGGCTAATTGTAGCAAAATAAAGTGCTAAATGCAGCAAAACGCACTGCTATCTCCTACAAAACGCAGTGCTAACTCATGCAAAACGCAGTGCTAACTCCTACAAAACGCAGTGCTAACTCATGCAAAACGCAAGGCTAAATGGTGCAAAACGCAAGACTGAATGGTGAAAATGGTAGATTATGGCGCTGGTTATCACCTTAGAAAAGATAAATAATGCTGCCTTTTATTGGTGAAAAATAGCCTAAAAATGGGCTTTTTAGGTACAAAAAGCGGCTTTTGGGGCTGATTAAAATCTTGAGTTGGCGAACAAATAGAAAGGCTAAATGGTGCAAAATGGCGCTATTGCACTTAGATTAGGTGTAAAATAAAGTGCGCAAGACCGAAAAAATAGACCAAAATACATGTTTTTTAGTATGCGTTTTCGCTAGAAGGGGTTGTTTAGAAGGGTGTGTTTTGTAAAATAATATTACTTAATTTAACACGCAAAACGTTGTAAGGGATTTTGCAAAAACAATGCTGTGGCCTAATATTTGATTTACGTATTACCCCAATAGCCTGTGCATTTGTTCACGATATTTGTGCTATCCTTAGTTGTGAGAGGCTACGCGTACATCCGTTTAGTTCATGTAAGTACTCATTTGTATCAGGAGCTTTCTTTAGCTTTCTTAGGCCTTCCAGAGAGTAGTTGGCTTGTTGTTTCATTGCCGATGCACGCTTCAAGCTGTGGTTTATTGAGCTTTAAGGCGACATCAGTGTGTGGTTCAACAGAATTATTAGCCTGCGTTTTCCAAGCAAATCAACAAAAAGCGGACGAGCATTTGGCTCGTCCGCACTCTTTTTCACAACTTATTTACAAACTGCATGGCATATAACTTGTTAATCTTATTTGCTCAATCAGGCTTTTACGCCCTTACCTGATTGTTACCTATTGTCTAACTGTTTCTGGCTGAGGGTTATTTTGTGGTTGTGGTATCTGTAAGCTCCGACAGGTCTACCAAACCTTTCTTCGCCAATGTATATCTTCTGAAGTTAAATTCATCTGTTTCGTTTGTTCCTCGCATTGTTCCAATGAATTGGTTATCGTTGAGGCTAAGCTCGCTATACGCGATGGTCATTGTGTAATTGTTATCGTAGGTGATAACGATGGCACGTGTGCGGTTGTCTATATGCCATGAAAAGCTGCGGGTAAACGGGTTGCGGTCGTTACGTCCTTCGAAGTCTCTCTGTCTACCACGTCCGTAAATGGCATTCGAATTGTATTGGTCGAATTCAATATCTGTATAATATGATTTTACGCCTGCATAGCCATTGGCGTCCACTCCTCTAGCAACTAGCTGCCCATCCCAGTGTCCGCGAAGTGTTTGAGCCATTAAAACGAGGTCGGAAGAGGGGTAGTTATAACTATCGTCCCACCAACTATAGCGTTGGTAGTAGTTGTCTTCGTAATAGTTGGTATCCACTTGGCAACTCGAAACGAATATCGTGGCAATGGCTATAAAGGCCATCATACCTATTGTCTTTAAACTCTTCATAATCGTGATGTTATTTATTTCTGATGCAAAGATAGTTATAAGTATGCTATTTAGCATGGGAGGATAATCTATTTCAATGTAGGGCTTCGCCTATTGTTGGGAGGAAAATCCCCCTAGGTGTGTTGGAAATCGTTGACTAGCACGTTGTTTTCGATGGCAAAGAGAATAAGCTACAAACCCAATAATGTTAATCTACAAGCATTAAAATGGCGTTTTCAATAATATTTGTTATCTTTGTAGACGCGCAAAATGCGCTAACTAGAATAACATTAAACATAATATTGGAAATGAAAACAGTATACGATTTCGCTGTTAAAGACAGAAAAGGCGGAGAAGTATCTTTGAGGGAGTATGCCAATGAGGTTATCCTCATCGTAAACACGGCAACTAAGTGTGGCTTTACACCGCAGTACGAAGAATTGGAGGCTATCTACGAAAAATACCACGCAAAGGGTTTCACCATTCTAGACTTCCCTTGCAACCAGTTTGGACAGCAAGCACCAGGTACCGACGAGAGTATTCACGAGTTTTGCAAACTTACTTATGGCACCGAATTCCCACGTTTCAAGAAAATAAAGGTTAATGGCGATGATGCCGAACCACTGTATAAGTATCTTAAAGAACAAAAGGGTTTTGCTGGTTGGGACCCCAATCACAAGTTAACATCCATCCTTGAGGAGATGCTTTCTAAAGAAGACCCCGACTATAAGGATAAAGCCGACATCAAATGGAACTTCACAAAGTTTCTGGTTAACAAGCTTGGCTTGGTGGTTGCTCGTTTCGAACCCACGGAAAGCCTTGAAAACGTAAGCAAAAAAATTGAAGAATTGCTCTAAATCTTCATATCCGAGCGAGTGGAGGAGTTAAAGAGAGTCGCCTTAGCAGCTGTCGTCACACCTTATATATAATAAGCGTTTATTTGTGATTTAATGTTTACACAAACACACGAAGCTGGTTTTAAAAAGTTGTTTTCGTAGTAACGATTACACAGCAGGCATCCTCTTTAATTCCTTTTCGCAATTTTAACCATTTGGCAAGCCCTTAAACACCTTTTGGCACATTGTTTGTACGAAAATATTCAGAATGGGTTCGCCCCTTATTATAAACAAATCAGTTATGGACAAAAGAGAATATACACGCTGCCTTATCGTGGGTAGCGGTCCGGCCGGATACACTGCGGCCATCTATGCGGGAAGAGCTAACCTTAGCCCAGTGCTATATTGCGGAATGCAAACAGGTGGACAGCTTACCCAAACCACAGAGATAGAAAACTTCCCAGGTTATCCAAAGGGAGTGGACGGTAATCAAATGATGCTCGAATTTCGCGAGCAAGCTGCGCGTTTTGGTGCTGATATTCGCGATGGAGTGATTGTTAAGGCCGATTTTAGTAGTAAACCTTATGTGCTTACCACAGACCGAGGTGTGGAAATTGAGGCCGAAACGGTGATTATTTCTACAGGTGCATCTGCCAAATACCTTGGATTATCCGACGAAGAGAAATATAACGGACAAGGTGTCAGTGCCTGTGCCACTTGTGATGGCTTCTTTTATCGCAAAAAAGTGGTGGCTGTTGTGGGTGGTGGCGACACTGCTTGCGAAGAAGCTAGCTACCTTGCCGGGCTTTGTTCTAAGGTCTACATGATTGTACGCAAGCCTTTCTTGCGCGCTTCTGACGTGATGAAAAAGCGTGTGGAGAGCAATCCTAAAATAGAAATCCTTTACGAACACAATACGCTTGGCCTTTATGGTGAAGGCGGATTGCAAGGCGCGCACCTTGTAAAGCGCATGGGCGAGGCCGACGAAGAACGTTATGATTTGCCTCTTGATGGCTTTTTCCTTGCTATCGGACACAAACCTAACACCGATGTGTTTAAAGAGTGGCTCGAATTGGATGAAATTGGTTATATCAAAACGCAAGGTGCAACATGTAAGACCAATGTAGAGGGGGTGTTCGCTGCAGGCGATTGTGCCGACCCTGTATATCGTCAGGCTGTTGTTGCAGCAGGTTCTGGATGCAAGGCTGCATTGGAAGCCGAACGCTATCTGGGCGAATTAGAAGCCAAAAAATAATGCGTTTTTCTCGAAAATGATGGCTCCATGATGGGCAAACAAATAAAAAGGCTTCTTGCTTTAAGCAGGAAGCCTTTTTAATTCTTTAGTGCAATCGCCTCTCATCGTGTTCTTTTGCTTGGTCTATGCTTGGCGCATGTATGCCCTAATGTTTGTTTACACAGTTTGTCGAGTTTTTAATCAACTCGCCAAATCGTATCACACCAGTCCATCGAGCTCTTTTTTGAGTGCGCGCAAATCGTCCCTAACCGCGAGAAGCGTATTAAGCACATGTGTACTTCTGTTGGCGCCTTCGCGATTTTCGTTAATCATCTTACGTGCGGCAGCAATTTTAAATCCTCTTACCTTAACCAGCGTGTAGATGTTTTTTAGCAGGTCGATGTCTCTGTCTGTGTACTGGCGCACCTTCGACCCAGTAGCGGTGCGCGGTTTAAGCTGCGGTAGTTCGGTTTCCCAATACCGCAACGTACTCTCGTTTACACCTATAATGTCGCTTACTTCCTTAATGGAGTAGTACAACTTTAGGTTTCTGTCAGTCTTCAATACCATGTTGGGTTAGCTTTTGGCCCTTTTTAGGGGATAATTTGGGAATGGTCCTTCGTTCGTTTTACACCGTTCCAAGTGCGGAACAACGTGCCACAAACTTTCTTGTGCACATTTTATGCCTATTATGGCAACTAAGTTATCCTGAGCGAAGCTACATTTAAGTACTCTCGTGATGCAAAATTACTACATTTCTTTGATTTTTCCAATCTTTGGAAAAAATAAAATCTTTGCTTAAACCAAGATTAACACCACGGCATAATATAACCCCTTGGCTACGCATGTTTGAAAAAAATGTTGTAAATTTGCAACTTAAACCAAAGGACTCTTTACCAAGCGTCATTTTAATGCTTTGTAGAAGTGCATTTGTTTGGTGCTGATTAACAGGAATAAAATAAAAATTCAAGATAATAAACGATGATGACAGCGAACGAAATACGCGAGTCCTTCAAACAGTTTTTTGAGGGTAAAGGGCATAAGATAGAGGCTTCGGCCCCTATGGTGATTAAAGACGACCCAACATTGATGTTCACTAATGCCGGCATGAACCAATGGAAAGACATTATTTTGGGTACACGCGACCCCGAACCTCGTCGCAGAGCCGACTCGCAGAAGTGTCTTCGCGTAAGCGGAAAGCATAACGATTTGGAAGAAGTGGGCCACGATACCTATCATCACACCATGTTCGAAATGCTGGGAAACTGGAGCTTTGGCGATTATTTTAAACGCGAAGCCATTGATTACGCTTGGGAATACCTCGTGGATGTGCTGCACCTTAACCCGCAAGACTTATATGTTACGGTGTTTGAAGGTAGTGACGAAGAGGGTATTGCACGCGACGACGAAGCCGCAGAATATTGGTCTAAACACCTGCCTGCCGACCATATCATCAACGGAAACAAACACGACAACTTCTGGGAGATGGGCGAAACTGGACCTTGTGGCCCTTGTTCGGAAATTCATCTCGATTCGCGTTCGGCCGAAGAAAAAGCAAAAGTACCTGGCGCTAGTCTTGTTAACCAAGACAACCCACAGGTTATTGAAATATGGAACATCGTGTTTATGCAGTTTAATCGCAAGGCCGACGGGTCGTTGCAGCCTCTGCCAATGCACGTAATTGATACGGGTATGGGCTTCGAGCGCCTTGTGCGCTCGCTGCAAGGTAAGACCTCGAACTATGATACCGATGTGTTCCAACCTGTAATACAAGAGATTTCTCGTCTCTCGGGCATGCAATATGGTGCCGATGAGAAAGTGGATGTGGCCATGCGCGTTATTGCCGACCACCTTAGAGCTGTGGCTTTCTCCATCGCCGACGGACAGTTGCCTGGTAATGCTAAGGCTGGATATGTTATTCGCCGCATTCTTCGCCGTGCCGTTCGTTATGCTTACACCTTCTTGGGGCAGCGTTCTGCATTTATGTTTAAGCTGTTGCCCACATTTATTAACGAAATGGGCGATGCTTATCCTGAGCTGAAAGCCCAACGCGAACTCATCGGACGCGTGATGAAAGAAGAGGAAGACTCTTTCTTGCGTACGCTTGAAAAGGGTATTTCGATGCTTAACGATGAGATGGAAAGCCTTAAAGCTGAAGGCAAAGACACGCTTGATGGGTCGCATGCTTTCCGCTTGTTCGATACTTATGGTTTCCCTCTCGACCTTACCGAGCTTATCTGCCGTGAAAACGGGCTGCAAGTAGACGCTGCCCAGTTTGATGTGGAGATGCAAAAGCAAAAAGAACGCGCTCGTAATGCGGCTGTTGTGGAAAATTCTGATTGGGTTGTGTTGCGCGAAGGCGAACAAACCTTTGTGGGTTACGACTATACAGAGTACGAATGCCATATTCTTCGTTATCGACAAGTTACACAAAAGAAGAATACATACTTTGAGTTGGTGCTCGATTACACGCCTTTCTATGGCGAAATGGGCGGACAAGTGGGCGATTGTGGCGTGCTTGTTAATGGCGAAGAGACAGTAGAAATCATTGATACAAAACGCGAAAACAACCAAAGCATACATATTGTGAAGGAGTTGCCCAAAGCTCCTGAGGCCGACTTTATGGCTTGTGTGGATACGGATAAGCGCGAAGCAAGTGCTGCTAACCACACTGCAACCCACCTTCTTGACTATGCTTTGAAGGCAGTGCTTGGCGAACACGTTGAACAAAAAGGCTCGTTGGTGGCTTCCGACACGCTACGCTTTGACTTTTCGCACTTCCAAAAGGTTACGGATGAGGAACTTCGCGAGGTGGAACGCCTTGTAAACGACCTTATTCGCCAAGACTTACCACTCGACGAACACCGCAATACTCCACTTGAAGAGGCTAAAGCCATGGGAGCTGTGGCCTTGTTTGGTGAGAAATATGGCGACACGGTGCGCGTTGTGCGCTTCGGACCCAGCTGTGAGTTCTGTGGTGGCATCCATGCACGTAGCACAGGGCGTATTGGTATGTTCAAAATTGTTAGCGAAAGCAGTGTTGCAGCAGGTATACGCCGTGTAGAAGCCTTCACTGGTAAACGTTGTGAGGAGGCTATGTACGTGTTGGAAGATACGCTTCGTGGCATTCGCAATCTCTTTAACAATGCTAAAGACCTGCAGGGGGTTATCACTAAGTTCATGGAAGAGCACGATGTGATGCGCAAGGAAATTGAGAAATTCTCGGCTCAAGCCGTTGAAAGACTAAAAGATAAGCTTGTGGCAAATGCCAAAGAAGTGAACGGATTAACGGTGGTTAAGGCAATCTTGCCCATCAATGCCGAGCAAGCTAAGAACCTGGTATTTAAAGTTCGTGAGGCGATACCTCAACACTTGGTGTGCGTTGTCGGCTCAACAGCCAACGACAAACCTTTGCTTAGCATCATGTTCAGCGACGATGTGGTGAGCGAACACGGGTTGAACGCAGGCCAAATTATTCGCGAAGCTGCCAAATTCATTCAAGGTGGCGGTGGCGGACAGCCTCATTATGCGTCGGCTGGTGGTAAAAACCTCGATGGTTTATCGGTTGCCGTAGACAAAGCTGTGGAACTAGCGTGTCAATAAACCTCTATATTCAACCCCTCTCCATGATGAGAGGGGTTGTTTTTTTGTCTTTTACTAGCTATATGCAGCCATTGCTGTTGGGCATGGTGCATCATTGCTATGTTATTAATCGGCGATAATTTGTGATGCTCTGTACTTTATGGTATGTATGGTGGTGTAAGAGACTGGTAAATACACATGTAGGAGGTAAACACCTACGAAAAGTATTTACCTCCTACTAGATGATTCACTCGTATGAGCGAAAACACTGCTCTTTTATTGAGTCCTAATGATGTTGCATGCAGTGTTACTCTGTAAGTCCAAATTCATCAAACTCTACTGATATTTTAGATGGTTTGACCATTTAAGGCTTAAGTGTCCAACTCAAAAAACCATTCAATAAATGCGTTGAAGTTGCTCCATTGCGGACTAAGTTTACCATTACGAAAGTCAATGAGCTTTTGTCCCACTTCTATTTCTAGCACTTCGCCAGTTTTTCGATTGTAGAAAAATCCCCCTTCTGCTTCAAAGCTGTCTAGCGGGATATATTCTTCGGGCAGTTCTAAAGCCGCGTGAGTAAATGAAAGACTTATGTCGTAGGGCGTGTTTATTACAAACCAGCATATTTGATACAACGCTTGATGCCTGCTATAAAAGGTGGGACTGTCTTCAACATGCAAATAGAATGTTGCAAAATCACTGTTCAAATCTATGTCCAAACTCTTTAGTGCTTCGGCATATTCAGGCAGAAGCTCGTCGTACCACCAGCCTTTCTCCTTACAAAAAGCGATTATTTTTTCTGAAAGCATAAGCATTAATGTTTTAGAAGAGGTGTAAACAACATTCCCAAGTACGAGTGTGTAGTCAGCGTTTAGCTTTTAGCAATGGGCTATTTGATGCCTAATGACACAGGGATATGTGCTGCGTGCAGCTCGTTAGCGTTTAAAGAGGCGGTGAGTATGCACTTGATTGTTGGCCATTACCTGCACAATATATACGCCTGGCACAAGATGAGCGAGCGATAGGTTTACTTCATCGAGGTGCGTTGCAGCTTGTTCGTTAATTAATAGGCCGTTAATGGTGTATAATCTAACGCGTTGCAAACCTTTGCCATGTACAGTTACCAGCTGTTGGTTGTGAGTTAGGCTGTAATTGATTGCGTTTTGAGTATCAATACCAGTGGGTTGTGCTGATACAAAGAACACTGTTTCGTCTTTGTTATAAAGCTTTTCCACAATAAAACGTTCGGCTTCAGGGTCGTCGATGCCTGTTCCCGTTTCCTTAATCAGCATCAACTTCATTTTGTAGTTGCCTTCTTTTAAGTTGTTGGGTACATTGATATTAAAGGGCATCCATGTAGTTCTAAATCCTTCTAGCTCCATTGCGCTGGTGCGTTGCGCTTCAAAGGCCACGTTGCCCTTATCATCTAGAAGTTGCAATTTAGCAAAATAGCCAAAGCCCAGTCCGCCTTTATTCCTTACAGGCACATATACGGTCTCTTCTTTTCCTGGTTTTAGCCATAGTTTAGAGGGCTGTTCTGTTAATTGAAATCCAGCAGTGATAGAGTCTTCTTCCAATATACGCACCTTACCTTTTCCAATTTCAATCACCATTCGAGGTGCTTGGCGCATGTTAATCCATTTATCCCAGCTACCATCTTCTTTAAGTGGTGCGCAGATGGGTAGCAGTTGGTAGTAGCCATCGGCAAGATTATTAAGGTTTACCTTTATTTTTTGTGCTTGCACAATGCTGTAATCGCGCCCCATAACCCCATTAGTATATTCGCCATAGATGTGTTGTGTGAACCCACCTTTAGCGTGATAGTCTGAGGGGCAGGCCGTAATCAGTTTACCATCCATATCAAAGACGCCCACACCGATGTCTCCTTTGAAGGGCCTGCCGTAGTTAACAAACTCGTTCATCTCAACGATAGGCATCGTTGAAGTGCTAAATGTGTCGCCATTTCTTTGAGCCATTCTTAAGCTTCCGCCAATGTTGAACTTCAGTTTGGGTGTTTCGGCCATCAATGCATTGTCTATCGGCAGCGTGTTGGGTTTGTTGGGATGAGCCAAAATAGCAATCAGTGCGTAGCGATAAGTCATAGGACGTCCGCCAAACTCGTTTCCTGTTTGCTCAACACTTAGCGTTGCAAGCGAGAAATAACCGTTGCTCTGTCCGCCCCAGCCAAAATTCATGTGGAAAAGTCCTTTATCGTCCAGACCATCTGTTACCCAAGCGTGCCCAGCTCCGCCTCCTTTAGAATTTCCCGAAAGGTAAACGGGGAAGCCGTTGGTAAGTTCTTGTCGCACGATGTCTACAAAGGCCGGCATGCCTTCGTCGCTTCTGGCAACAAAAGCCGTGGTATAGTCAAAGTTGTTTTTTAGAGCAGCTTCGGCTGCCTCGTTCTGTGCACCACTTTGAGAGGGGGTGTATTGCATGTAAGTGGCAGTACCCACATCGCTCATCAATAGGGCAACGGCGTCTTCTTCTTCTACAGTTCCAGGCGAACCATAAGTGTATTCGTCTTTCATCTGTGCCCAATCATAGCGCGATTTGCTAAAGTCGGTATGCCTCTCGTGCTTGTAGTAGGCCACAGTGTATGAGTTTTTACCTTTTCCTTTTGCAGGCCATTTATGGTAATACATCAGCTGTGCCACAGCCGTAGCCACACATCCCGTGTAAGGATAAACCAGTTTTTTGTTGTAAGGATAGTCTTGGCTCCAGTTACAAGTGAGCAAAGGCTGCACCACCTTATATGTTGGCATGACTCTTGTGGTTGGCTTTGCGGTGCTAGGAGTTTGTTGCAGCTGGTTGAAACTCTCGCGATAGGTTTGTAAAAGAAATTTTATGCCAGGGTGAGCGTTTAGCGTATCGAGTGTACCATGGTGGCCATAGGCCAGTATTTCGCCCATGGCATCGTCTCCAGCAACCACCACAAAGCCCTTTCCTTGCAGGTCGTTAAAAACATAATAGGGCTTAATTGATGTTTGCTCACCTGCACGAGTTTGTGCAGAGGCTATTGATTCTCTGTTGGGTGAGACGTATTTTCGGGCGATGTTTAGCGCTTGCTTACCTGTAACCACTTTGGCTTCTACTTGTAAAGCCACACAAAGAGTAAGTGCAATAAGCATCATTGCTCCAATAATTGGTTTTTGGACATTAACCCATTTGCTTTTAGGGTACAGCCTATTTTTTGTTTTGTTTTGGTTCATTGCTTTTGTTAATTAGTTTTGTTTGTCTTTGTTTGTGTTTTAAAATATATTGCTTTGGTATTAAATGGCTGGCTTTAAACATACCACGCTGCGGGTTGTGGTTCACTTTCTAGCAGATATTTAGGGCTTTTAAGTTTGCCTTTAGCTGCTTACTCGTGCGTTTTTTGTTCGTGTTTGGCTATGTATCCTTTGGTGTTAAGCAAAGCATGCTAAGGCCAAGTCTACGAGTTAAGGCGCGTAATGTTATAAATCAGCCGTTAAGGTGCGATAAACGCGCTCCCCATGGGTTGTGAAGCGCTTACAAAGTTACATAAAAAGAACGAGAATAGTTTCGCACTCAAATGTTTTAACGTAGCTGTTTGGGCATATTTCCCTTTTGTTAATTTAGGGCAATGTAACCTTAAACAAATTGCTTTCGGTATGTTCTTTCTTGATGATGTCTACCATTTTTACCACGATTTCTGGGTGCTGAGCAGCCACATCATGGTCTTCGTGCAAGTCGGTTTCTAGGTTGTAGAGTGCTGGAACCCCTTTTCTAACCACCAATTTCCAGTCGCCCATGCGCACGCCAATTTGGTTTGTTTCGTGAAATTCCCAGTACAGGTAGGGGTGTTTATGTTGTACTCCCTTGCCCGTGAGTGTGGGAACGAACGAAATACCATCGAAGTAATCGTTTTTTAATCGAGGGTTGCGGTAGCGTTTGGCTACATCTTTCACGCCAGCCAGTTCGGCAAAGGTGGGCATAATGTCGTAGAAAGCCAGTTGGTGGTCGTTGGTTGAGCCAGCAGGAACTTGTCCTTTCCATCGTGCGATGAATGGAACACGGATGCCACCTTCTAAGCATTGGCGTTTAAGCCCTTGCAGTTTACCATCGCGTCCAAAGAATGTGGGGTCGGCACCTCCCTCTTCGTGCGGACCGTTGTCGCTGGTAAATATTACCAATGTGTTTTCTTCCAGTCCCTTCTCCTTCAGCTTTCGCATTACGTCTCCTACATATTGGTCAAGTCTACTAATCATTGCAGCAAACTGTGCATGCGTGTGTACGGTGGCGTTATATCGCGAACCAGGTTGCCCACCCCAAGTTTTGTCTACAAAAAATTTCTTTTTATAGCCTTCGAGTAGCGAGTCTTCGGGTTGCACTAGTTCGGCGTGGGGTAGGGTATAGGTAAGAAATCCCACAAAGGGTTTGCCTGCTTGCTGTTGGTCTAACCATTGCATGGCCTTTTGATGTATAAGGTCGGCCGAGTATTGTGTGCGTTTTTCGTACCCCTTACCAGTCATTGGATATTTGATGTTTTCTTCTAAAACAACCCTGCTTACTGCCTTATCGCCTCGTTTGCGGCTATATTCGTTTAAGAAGTTAGGGTAGTATAAGTGGGCTTGAAATTGGCAAATATAACCATAAAATTCGTCGATGCCACGCTTATCTGGCGTCGATACCGAGCCTTCATATCCTCCAGCCCATTTGCCAAATAGGCCAGTGGTATATCCATTGTTGCGAAGCACCTCTGGAAGGATGATGTGATCGGGCGAGTAAGGGTGTTGTCCCACCACGCTAAAGTCGGTGTTGTCGCCGTATTTCACGGGTGCAGAGTCGGTCCAATATTCTTTGTTGCCTCGCACTTCGGTGTGCCCACTGTGCTGTCCTGTCATCAAACACGCCCTTGATGGTGCGCTAACAGGCGACCCAGCATAGGCTTGTGTAAAGCGCATGCCCTCTTGTGCCAGCTTGTCGATGTTGGGTGTGTGGATAAAAGGTTGTCCATAACAACCCAAGTCGCCGTAGCCCATATCGTCGCACATGATGAAGATGATGTTGGGACGTTGCACTTGCTTGGCCCATGCTGCGGGGGCAAGCAACAAAAGGGTTGGGAGTAGAGAAATGTTAGGCTTCATTTGTATTCTTATTTATGATTTTACACGTTTAAGATTTTATCCGTTTGTGGGTTTATCTGTAGTGGCTAACTTATTTTTTGCTTAGTAGTGCGCTGTTAAGTGTTGCCATGTTGATGGTGTTTACGTCTTTATTGGCTCATTTAGCTTTTCAAGAAACAGCTCGAAGAGTCTGGGAATGGCGTAATGGTTTAGGCTGTTTTCGGCAACCCATATATATTCAGCTGGTAAAGACGGCTTAACCGCTGTTTCCATAATTACAAATTGCGCTTTGATGATGCGATGTGTAAGCACATGCTTAAAGGCGAAACACCCTGTTATTGTGGGTGAAGTGGCTTTCCGAATATCCCATTTCGATGACGAAGATGGGGTTGAAGGGTTGTCTAACTGACCTTTAGCAAGCAGGTCGAGATAGGTAAGCAACTGCGAAGAGGGGAATTGTTCCACACTGTTTTTGGCTCGTTTGCTGTGCTTTTTCTCGCCTTTGTTGTCTTCAATAACCTCGTCTTGAAACAGCAATGGTTCCCACAAACCTTGCCAAATGTCGCCAGCGGGCCGTTTGCGTATAGCAACTTCGCCCCCACACCTTATATATAGGTAACCCATTTGTCGTTGTTTTGGGCTAACCAACTTGGTTTTAACGGGCAGCGAGCGCACCAAACCTTGGGCAAAGGCTACGCATTGGCTGTTTAGCGGACAGCTGTTGCAGAATGCTGGTGCGAGGTCTGAAACGCGATTACATTTGTTGGCCTTGCCTGTTTTGTTGTTTAGCTTCCTTGTTTCTCCCTTTACGGGTAAGCATTGCAGGGCTCCAAAATCCATAATGGCCTCGTTGTAGCGTGCTGGCTCGTGTTGCGGAAGGAGCGATTGGGCCAAAGCGGCAAACTGCTTTTTGCCCTCGGTGGAGTTGATTGGCGTGTCGATGCCAAAGAAACGCGCCAAAACGCGATATACATTGCCATCCACCACAGCCACAGGAATGTTGAATGCGATGGATGCAATGGCCGCAGCGGTGTACGTTCCCACACCTTTCAGGGTAGAGATGGTTTCGTGTGTGTTTGGGAAATGCCCCAATTGAACTATCTGTTTAGCTGCGTGGTGCAGGTTTCGCGCCCGCGAATAATAGCCCAAACCTTGCCAAAGTAGCAACACTTCGTCTTCGGTGGCTTTGGCAAGAACCTCCACAGTAGGAAAACGGTTCATAAATCGCACCCAATAATCCATGCCTTGGCTCACTCTTGTTTGTTGCAATATCACCTCGCTAAGCCATATCGCATAGGGCTCTTTTGTTTCGCGCCACGGCAACTGTCGGCCGTGCTGGCGAAACCATTCGAGCAATGCGGATGAAAAGGGATGAATAGTGGTCACGATGAGAGTTTAATATTGGGTGAATAGCCTGCTTTAATCAGCACGTGTTGGCTTCTAATCATGATTGTGCATATAGACTTTCTTTATCTGTCTATGGCACGGAGAAACCTAGGTGTGGTTATTTCTTCTTCTTTTTATCTTTTGTATCGCCTTTAGGGAAGTTCTTACGTATCAAATCGAACATCTTTTGCTTATCCTTATTGTAAAGGCTAAGATATTTTTCGAGTACTTTTACCTCGCCAGTAAGCTTTTTATTGCTGATATAATGGTTGAGCATTACCACAACAGCAGTTTCATACAAATCTTCTTCAGTCTTGATTTCGTTGTTCTCGAGCGCGTAAAGCGTATAGCCAGCAAAGTAGCTATAAATGTAGGGGCGCGACTTTTCTGAAGAGATTAGCTCCAATTCCACCTTGCCAATAGGTATTGTTACTTGGTCGGATGTTTCCGTCCAGGCTATAATATATTTGGCGGCGTCATCGATGTCGTGGGCTGTAAATAGATGGTTTATATAGAAGCGGCAGCATTTCAGCATGTCTTCGGTGTGCTTTTTGCAGTCTTCAGGTGTTTCAAATTTCACCAGTTTGGGCAGGTCGCCATAGCCTTCTTTCTTCTCTTTCTCCAGTTTTTCCACTTCCTCGTTCAAGCTTTTAGCCTTGTCTTCCTGTCCGTTTCCGCTGTAATATCCAATTAGATATTTCGCTTCTTCGATATATTGTTCAGAGTGTATGCCCTGCAAGTCTTTCATTATGGCCAGTGCACGAAGTTGATACTTAATGGCAGCTTCCTTTTCTTCAGCGCAAAACGAGTTTTCGGCCGCATGAATAAGTATTGAAGCCATGTCTCTATCGTGAACATAAAGGTTTTCGTAAATCTCCAAAGCTTTCTTGCTGCATGCTAAAGCCTCCTTGGATTTGTTGTTAGAGGCAAGGTATAGCGACAGATTGTCTAAGTACCACGCATACCGTTTGTCGTTGGTACTTACGTGTTTGCCATATAGGTCTACCACCTTTTGCGCTGTTTCAACGGCCTTATTAATGCGCTTAGCTCTAAAGTATGCTTTTCCAAGAAACACCAAACCTTCAATGTAAGTGGTGTCGGCTTCACCTTTAATAGATTTAAGTTTCGCGGTATAGTTGGTGTAAGCCTCCACTGCTTGTTCGTATTTTTCTTCTCCTAGGAGTTCTAACGCAGCAACATTCATTTTTTTCAGTTGCTCGTCTTCTTCGGTTTTCTGTGCAAAAGCGGCATTAGTGCTTAACAATAGCACAGCCATGAGTAATAATTTTTTCATGACAGAAATGTTTTATATTAGTTAGTATAGGGCCAATATCCTTTTAGCGGATAAGGTTTTTATATTTAGTTATTGTTCAGGATACTGTTGATAAATTGTTAAACCGAATGCATGCGTATAGGCATAAAGATGCTCAATGATGTCGGCAAGGGTGTGTTCGTAATGAATGTCGGGCGAATTTTTGATGAAGAACACAAACTCGATGGGCAATCCTGACTGTGTAGCCTCAACTTGTCGCACCACCAAAATTTGCTTTTCGTTTACCTCGGGGCGATTTTTGAGATATTGTTCAACAAAACTTCGGAAGAGCGAAATGTTCACTTCTTGTCCCTTCATTTGTTCTTCAGAGAGTAATTTGTTGGTAAGCAGCGACGTTTTCAATGCTTCGTCGGCCAGCTTAACACTTCTAAAGTCTATGTAAAGCAAGCGCTTAACGCGTCGTCCTTCGCCCTTTTCCATGCTTCGCCAGTTTTGAAACGAACCGCTAACCAGTGTCAAAGGTGTGACGGTGACGGTGGTGTTGTCGAAATTTCTTACCTTAACGGTGGTTAGACTGATGTCTTCTACCACACCATCGGCTAATGTTGAGGGCACTGTTATCCAGTCGCCCTTTCTCACCATGTCGTTACTTGTGAGTCTAATACCAGCAACAAGGCCTTCGATGGTGTCTTTAAATACCAGCATCATGATGGCCGATGTTGCTCCAAGACCAGCAAAGATCGACATGGGGTTTTTGTTAAACAAAATGGCCACCATCACAATGGCTGTGATGAAAATGAGAATAACCTTTAGCACCCCACAGAATGTGCGGATGTATTGGCGCACTGCCGGACTAGAAGAGAGCTTAAGCTGATTGAGCGAGTTGATAAGTGCGATGAAAAGGCGAACAGACATCACCACGATATACAATGCCGTGAGCTTTTCTAAGATGGTGTGTACAGTGGGATATTGGAAAAACACCAAGGGCAAGAGCCATGCTATCACTATGGCAGGCATAATTCTGCTGGCTGTTATCAGCACATTATCGTTGAAAATGATTTCGTCCCAATTGCTTTTTGTCTTTTTAGTTATGTGGCGCACAATAGGGATGATGAGTTTTTTGCATAAAGCACCAGCAGCCCAAGCCAATAATATGGCAATAAGCACCAACGATATGTGGCGTACAATGGGCACGGCATTGCCCGAAATGCCTGTAAGGCGTATAAAATCTTCTACATAGTTTTTTATTGATTCCATTGTTATGGTGGTTTAGAGTTAGTTATTATCTTGATTTTTACGTATTAGGGCTGACATAGTGCAGTGCAAACCTTGTCTTGAAATGCACGTGCATTGCGACCATGCATCACGCCTTGGTTGATAATGGAAAAGCAAAGGCGATGCCCATTGGCAGCAGTGCAATAGCCAGTCAGCGAGAAAACACCTGTTACACTACCCGTTTTGGCACGCACGTTGCCACGGGTAAACACGCCTTTCATTCTGCTTTTCAGAGTGCCATCTATGCCAGCAATTGGCAAAGAGGGCGAAAGGTGCAGGTGGATATTGGCATTGCGGTAGGCATAGCGCAGCATGGCCACTTCCAATTCGGCCGAGACATAGTTGTAAAGCGATAGGCCCGACCCATCGGCTACCTTGTAAGCAGAGGCGTTAAGACCAAGTTTAGAAATGAGTTTTTTCACCACTTGCGCCGCATGTTTGGCTGTTGCCGGTTGGTTTCCTGTTGAAGCTGCTATCTGGTAAAACATTGCTTCGGCGTAAAGGTTGTCGCTTTCTTTCATCATACGCATCAACACTTGGTCCATTGTGTGAAATCTGGTGCAGATACAGATGGCATTTTGCGGTCGTTGCCCTGTTGCCGAGAAGGCATCGAGCACGATACCAGCCTTACGAAGTTCTTGCATAAAGCGGTCGATGAACACATCTTTACGAGCAAATACCAATGCCGAGAGCGCGGGGTTGTCGTCGTCCCAACACCAACCCTTACCCAATAGGTCGGCGTTCTTCATCGTCTTATCGGCATAGAGCGTTCCGCGAATGGTGTCGACACCCATTTTTTGCAAACTTTCCACGAAGGCATGCATGTCGTCTGTGTTAAATCGGGGGTCGAATCCCCCAACACAATACACGTTACCAATGAGCGTGCGGTTTTCTATTGTGCCCGTGTAGCACAGCTCTGTTTTAAATTGGTGCGAACCGCCCAGCTTGTCAAGGGCAGTAACGGCCGTTATCACCTTCATGGTAGAGGCTGGGCGCATGGTTTGGCGCTCGTTAAAGCAGTATATAGCCGAATCGGCATCGAGGTCGTAAACCATCAATGCCAACTGCGATGTGCGCAAAAGGTCGGCTTGCAACAACTTGTCTAAGCGCATCTTTACCGATTGAGGCCAAGGCAACAGACTGTCTGTAACCAATGTGTCGACCGAAATCGAGTCGGTATTTAGCGTGTCGGATGCAGCAACTGTTTCGTCCTCGTCGTCGTTAGTGTCTTTTTCCACTTGCCCCATCATCGGCAAGGCCATGAGCCAGGCCATCAGTAAGGCAATAATATATCTGTTTTTTACATTCATCATTCTTGTGTTGCTTGCCTTTTCTTTATCTCAGCGATAAAGGCGTCGGCGTTATCTGGTTGCACACTCACCAATGTTTTGTGGCCACATTGCAGTAGTATGTATTGCGACAGGCCAAATCCTGTAGACATCTTATGGCATTTCACGATGTCGTTAATGCGTATGTGTTTTGTTTTCGAAAATCGTCCTTTGTTTATAACAAGCATCTCTTCGTTGCCATTGTGGCTAAACACATAGGTGGTGTGTATTATTCGTTCTATCATCACTACCACCACGGCAGCCAAGCAACAGCCTGCAAGGGCGTTTTTCACCCAAAATAGGTATAGCGCAAGCAGCGCAAAGGCAAGTATGCCACAGGCCGAGGCTGGAGTAAAGCGTTGGTGGAAGGTTCTGTCCATAGTGGTGTTTTAGCGCGTTTGTTGTGGTGTTGGCGTTTGTGTGGGTGCTTGTTTACCGCTCCGCCCCATTTGCCCAAGGGCGTTGTTTGGGCAATAACGCAGTATAGGCATCCTTTACCAACCTTCATTTCACAATCTACAAAGTTACAAAAATAATTGTTCTTATTGCGCCTTTGCCGCCTTGTTTATTATTTTTTTAGTATAAAGGGGGAGGGCGTATAGTATAAATGGATGGGGAGTATAGTATAAATGGGTAGGGCGCGTGGTATAAAGGAGTAGGACGTATGGTATATAAGGAGTAGGGCGTGTGGTATAAAGGAGTAGGGCGTATGGTATAAAGGAGTAGGGCGTATAGTATACAGAGGTGGGGAGTATAGCGTAAATGGGTTCGGGCGAAGATCCAACAAACGAGTGCAAAACCATTATGTTCCTTTGCGTTACTCGCAGTTTAGGGGTTAAAAATGGAGCGTTTGTCTTGGATTGAAGTTTATAATCAACCATAAGAGCTACTTAATCTGGTTTCTTTTTGTGTCTTTATATTTTACAAAACACACCCTTCTCGCCCCTCCATTCTAGCGAAAATTTAGGTTAAAAAGTAGGTAAATAGCCCCAGTTTTCACTCTTACACACCTTTCTATTTGTCTATTTTTAAGAAAACAACTTGCATTTTGCACCATTTTGCCTTTCTAGTTGCTTGCCAACTCGTAATTTTTTCACCCCCAATTATCTGCATTTAGCCACTAAAACCCCACTTTTTAGTGGCTGTTTTGCCCCTTTTGAGCCATGTTTTAGTGGTTCAAAGCGGTTTTGTATGAACTGTTGCAGTGAATATTTATGCTTTTCGTCTTGCATTTAGCAGCATTTTGCACTGCGTTTAGCACCATTT